>JAYWDA010000466.1:0-3823 GCA_043780105.1 Pseudobdellovibrionaceae bacterium
AGGGCACGATTATTTTAGCTTTTATTATCCTGCATTTGATTACATTTAAGTATGGTCCACACTATTCGACGACTGTGGATGGCGTTGTGATGCGTGACTTGTTCAAGCTCATGGTCGAAGTTTTTAAACAGCCAGGCTATGTCGCTTGGTATTTAGTGGCTCTGGTTTTGGTAGCGATGCACCTGCGGCATGGCGTGAGTTCTGTGTTTCAGTCTTTTGGGCTTTTGCATCCTGGTTACCAGCGGCCCATCCATCTTTTGGGTCTTGGATATTCTTTTGTCGTCGCTGCAGGATTTATGGCGCAGCCAATTTACATTTTTTTCTTTGCATAAAATAGAATTGAGGATCAGATGGCCAAATTAGATAGTAAAGTCCCCGACGGACCTATCGAATCAAAGTGGACGGAACAAAAATTCCATATGAAGTTGGTCAACCCAGCCAACAAAAGAAAGCATTCGGTCATTGTTGTGGGTACAGGACTGGCCGGAGCAAGTGCGGCCGCCTCCATGGGCGAACTCGGTTATAAAGTAAAAGCTTTTTGTGTGCACGAATCTCCTCGTCGAGCCCATTCCGTCGCCGCCCAAGGCGGAATTAATGCCGCAAAAAATTACCAAAATGATGGCGATTCAACTCACCGGCTTTTTTATGACACCATTAAGGGCGGAGACTTTAGATCACGCGAAGCCAACGTTTATCGCTTGGCCGAATTGTCAGTTCAAATTATTGATCAGGCTGTTGCTTCTGGGGTTCCTTTAGCCCGAGAGTACGGCGGCTTATTAGCAAATCGTTCATTCGGCGGCGCTCAGGTTTCTCGAACTTTTTATGCTCGTGGACAGACTGGTCAGCAGCTTTTATACGGAGCTTACCAATCCATGATGAGACAAGTGGATTTGGGAAATGTTGAGCTTCGAACTCGGCGCGAAATGCTTGATCTTGTTGTCGTTGATGGAAAAGCGCGCGGAATTATTGTGCGCAATTTACTAACCGGTGAAATTGAAAGTTACGAAGCGGATGCTGTGGTTGTCGCTTCTGGTGGCTATTCAAATGTGTTTTATCTTTCTACAAACGCAATGGCTTGCGCCGTGACAGCCGCATGGAAAGCCCACAAGCGCGGAGCGTATTTTGCAAATCCATGTTTTACACAAATTCACCCTACTTGCATCCCTGTGCACGGTGAAAATCAATCAAAATTAACTTTGATGTCAGAGTCATTACGGAATGATGGCCGTGTTTGGGTCCCTAAGAAAAAAGGCGACAAGCGACCAGCAGCACAAATTCCAGAAGACGAAAGAGACTATTATCTAGAAAGAATTTATCCAAGCTTTGGAAATTTAGCTCCCCGAGATATTGCTTCAAGACAAGCTAAGTATCGAATCGACGACGGTCACGGCGTTGGCGAAACGGGCCAAGCGGTCTATTTGGATTTTGCTGATGCCATCAAGCGCTTAGGTGAAGACGCTATTTCCGAACGTTATGGAAATCTTTTTCAGATGTATGAAAAAATCACCGGTGAAAATCCTTATAAAATGCCGATGAGGATTTATCCAGCCCCGCATTACACCATGGGTGGATTGTGGGTGGATTATAATTTAATGAGCACCATCCCGGGTTTATTTGTCGCAGGCGAAGCCAACTTTTCTGACCACGGTGCAAATCGTTTGGGCGCCTCAGCTTTAATGCAAGGTTTAGCTGACGGTTATTTTGTCATTCCATACACAGTCGGAGATTATATTGCAGGTGCGAAACCAGAAAAAGTTTCGGTCACCCATGAAGCCTTTAAAGCCGCCACAGAAAACGTTCAAAACAATATTCAAAAATTGATGAGCATCAAGGGCACTCGCTCGGCAGAAAGTTTTCACAAAGAGCTGGGCCGAATCATGTGGGAGTATTGCGGCATGGGTCGCAATGCCGAAGGTTTGAAAAAAGCGATAGGCCTGATTCAAAAACTTCGCGAAGAATTTTGGCGCGATGTTCGTGTTCCCGGTGAAGCTAATTTTGTGAATCAGGAACTGGAAAAAGCAGGGCGTGTGGCTGATTATATAGAGCTCGGCGAACTAATGTGTCGAGATGCTTTAGATCGAAATGAATCTTGTGGCGGGCATTACCGGGATGAGTTTCAACTTGATGGTGAAGCACTTCGAAATGATGAAAAATTTGCCTACGTTGCGGCGTGGGAATGGAAGGGCGTTAACAGCAACCCCGAGCTCCACAAGGAAGAGTTAGCTTTTGAAAATATTAAACTATCAACTCGTAGCTATAAGTAATAGCGAAAGTAAGAGAGAAAAAATATGTCATCTACTAAACATATCAATCTGAACTTAAAAGTTTGGCGACAAAAAGGCCCTGGCGCTGGCGGCGAATTTAAAGCTTATCAGGCCAAAAATATTTCCACCGACGCTTCTTTTTTAGAAATGTTAGATGTTGTGAACGAAGACCTTATTACAAAGGGCGATGACCCGATTGCCTTTGACCATGATTGCCGAGAAGGAATTTGTGGCAGCTGTGGATTTATGATTAATGGCGATGCCCACGGTCCGCAGAAATCGACAACCATTTGTCAGCTGCACATGCGTCAGTTTGAAGATGGCGCAGAACTTACGATAGAACCTTGGCGAGCCAAAGCTTTTCCGATCATTAAAGATTTAATGTGCGATCGCTCAGCTTTTGATCGAATTATGACAAAGGGTGGTTACATTTCTGCAAATACAGGAAATGCACCAGAAGCTAATTCGGTGGCAATTCCAAAAGCTAGCTCTGATGAAGCGTTTGCAGCCGCTGCCTGTATTGGTTGTGGTGCTTGCGTGGCTTCATGCAAAAATGCGTCAGCTGCACTTTTTACTTCAGCAAAAATTACTCACCTGGCACTGCTTCCGCAAGGCCAGCCCGAAGCAGAACGACGAGCACTTCGCATGGTGGATCAAATGGATGCCGAAGGATTTGGTGCTTGCAGTAATACGGGAGCTTGCGCGGCCTCATGTCCCAAAGGAATTAGCCTTGTGAATATTGCAAAAATGAATCGCGAGTACCTAAAGGCTTCGCTAGATGAAAAGCCAGAAGTTCATGCTGGGGATGGAGCTTAGTTTTAAAATCTTTTTTCTTGTTCTTATTTTAGTTCCCATTGCCATTTTAGGGATCACTCTTTTCTATCCCTTTTCTATGGTTCAAACCCGGCCATTGTCTGACCTAAGTGAAGATTTTGAAGAAAAAATTCAGAACTCCGAACGCATGATAAGCCCCATCTCTGGCACCGAAAAGAAAATATTTTGGGCGGACAGTTCAAAACAAAAAACACATTTAAGTTTTATCTATCTGCACGGCTGGTCGGCGTCTCGCCAAGAAATTTCACCCGTCGTCGAAAATGTTTCAGCTAAAATGAAAGCCAACTTATTTATGACAAGACTGACCGGCCATGGTTTGGGAACTGAAGGGCCAACTTCGATCACCACCCGAAAACTTTTATTGGATGCCGAAGAGGCCTTTCAGGTTGGAAAAAAAATAGGAGAAAAAGTTATTCTTGTTGGAGTTTCGACCGGAGCCTCACTGGCGGTTTATTTGGCCTCCCGCTATCAAGCTAAAAATCCTCAAGACATTGCCGCTTTAATATTGATTTCTCCAAACTTCAGACCGCATCGGAAAGATTCTTTACTGCTGCGTGGTCCATTTGGCCCCTTTTTCAGTCGAATGATTATTGGGCCCTACTATGAATTCGTCCCAAAAAACGAGGAGCAAAAAAAATATTGGACGACACGCTATACGAGCCGAGCGCTGACTGAAATGATGAATTTAGTCGATGGAGTTCGTCGAATTTCATTAGCGACAATTC
>JAYWDA010000467.1:0-4581 GCA_043780105.1 Pseudobdellovibrionaceae bacterium
TTGATGTTTGCGATGTTGCTTGAAATGGTATTCATGCGCATTCTTTGCGCGGCCATTCCACTTGAACTGATTCGCATTCCTTTTAAAAAATCAGACATCCTATCCCCCGCTTAAATCAAAATCTTATTTTGTTTCCGACGCCGCGTACTTTAAGGCCGCCATTTTCTTATTAATCAATTGAATGGCTGTTTTATACAAAATGGCATTTTCCGAAAGGGCTGACATTTCCTTTTCAAGATCCACCGAATTTCCATCGTTATTAATCGCGCCTTCAGGATTGTCGTAAATTTCAGGTCTTACACTTGGATTTGCACCACCAGTCGCAAAATGATCTGGATGATTGGCGCTTAAACTTCGGGTTCCATCTAAATCAATCGCCCGAGCCAGAGCCTCTTCGAAATCGAGTTTTTTAGCGTGATAGCCTGGCGTTTCTGCATTGGCAATATTTGAGGCTGTTAAATTATGGCGCATCTGCCGCATATTAATCGAAGTCTGCAGCGCCGCGGTTGTTTTATCAAAAAGTCCGCTCATAGAAGTCCTTCCTCTTTGTAATCCTGAATCTTATTTCTTAAGGTTCGAATAGAAATCCCCAGAATTTCAGCCGCTCGCGTACGATTTTGATCCGTCACTTTGAGCGTTTGAATAATTAAATCTCGCTCAACTTCGGCAAGCTTTTTAATTGGCAGGGCATAGGCCGATAAGGACCCTTGATCGTTTGTCTCAATATCGTCTTCTTGGATATGCGCACTTTCGGACAGCAGGACTGCTTTTTCTAACACATTTTCTAATTCTGAAAAATTTCCCGGCCAGCCCCAACGGACCAATTTGACCATCGCTTCTTCGCTTAAAGTTAAATTAGATCTGTTATGAAGAATTTGATAAACACCCAAGAAATGGCCTGATAATATCGCAATATCTTCTTTCATTTCATTCAGCTCAGGCAATTTTAAGGTTGCCACAGAAATTCTAAAATAAAGGTCTGATCTAAAATTTTGCCGTCCCACTAGGTCCCACAGTGAAGCTCGAGTTGTAAATATCGCACGAATCTTTTTGGATGGATTTTCAAGCCACACCAACAGTTTTGACTGATCAGAAAAAGAAAGTTGTTCAATATCTTCAATGATTACGGTGTCGATAAGCTCTTGAGTCACCGTCTGATAGAAATCATCAAAGTCAAAATCACGACCTTCAAAAGTACGACAACCATGGGAAGCTTTTCGGTTAGCTAAGTTCCTTGACCACGAGGTCTTGCCCGTCCCTGGCGCCCCATATATCAGAATGTCGGTATTGGCTTTTATAACTTTTTCAGCCTGGAGGGCCAATTTGGCAAGGGCTTGGCTGCGAAACTTCAACTGTCCAAAGTCAATCAAACTCATTTTGTCTTCCCTACCATGGCTGGAATTCTTTTTAGATACTTTTTGTAATTGGCCTGCCAATCAACGCCCTTCAATTCTTCTTGGGTCAATTGTTGCCAAACTCCAGACTTATCGTTTTTAAATTCGCCCCAAACCTTGGCGGCCTTTTGGATATCACCACGATCAAAATACATTTTTCCCATTTGATAGCGAATCGAAGCTAAAGGCTTTTTCTCTTCGTACTGATCTAATAGGTCTTTAAAAGTTGCGATGCACTTTTCAGATTCTTTATCATTAAAATAAAGTTGGCCCAGCTTCTCAAGGGCCGCCGCATGGATTGTTTCTGAAATATTCTTCGAATCCTTCATAAGCCGATCTACTTTTTCTAAAGATTTTTTTGCGTCTTCTTTTTTTCCGGCTTTGACTTCAAGCTCAGCTAAATCAAAATAGGGTTCCGCCAAAAGCCCTGGTTGCCCCTGCCAAGTTTTAATTAATTCTGTTAGATAGCGAATGGCGGAATCTGAATCGCCGCGCTTATCTAGTAATTTGACAGCTAATGCCACTCTTTCAATTTGATCTTCATCCGGCATTTTTTCTGGATTTTTAATATTTTTTAAATATTCGTAAGCTTTGCTCATTTGCCCCTGGTAGGCAGTGACACTGGCCAGTCGCAAGTTTAAGCGATCAATAGAAGGCAAATGCTCCTGCACTAATAAAGATTTCATCTTATCGGTCGCCGTCGCAGCATAAAAAGCGTTAAGGACTTCTTGATAATATTTTTCGGCCTCTTGTTGGGCTCCGCCCTGCTCAAAAGCTTTCCCAAGGTAAAAAGAAGTGTCCAAACGTGGCGATCCCTTGAGCCAATTATCAGCAAACTTTTGATGAGTTTTTAAGCTTTCAATAAATTTTCCGCCTTCAACTTCTTCGCGCATTTTGTCATTGATATTAGCAACGATTCGCTTTTTCAGCTGTGGCTCATCTACACCGGTAGGATTCATTTGAAAAAACTTTACTAACAGGTCTACGGCCTTGATATAATCGCCTCGCTGATTATATCCATCAGCAATCATGACGGTGGCAAACTGCTGAATGTGCGGAATGTCTAACTTTTGGGAAAGTGCCAGGATTTCTTTGACCGTTGTTTCGACGTCTTTACCTTTCATCCCCTTCATTCGAGCGCTGAGCAGACGAAGCCTTGCGATAATAACACTTGGACTTTCTCCGTACCGAAAATACGTTTCAAGATAGGCACCGATTACACGAGTTTTATCAGCTCCTAAAATTTCCATCAATTCGCCCAATCGGGTCAGAGCAAACGGAGCATGACGATCTGATGGAAATCTTTTTGCAAATTCGCGATAGACATCCATACTTTGACGAAATTTATCCATCATAAAAAGTGATTCGGCCTGATTATAAAAAGCATTTGGCAAAATGGCTTGTCCTTGCGGGTAAGTCTTTAAGGCCTTTTGATATTCTTCCACAGCTCGTGGAAAATTCTTTGCTTGAACAAAAACATCCCCCTTACGATAAGCGGCTTCCATTTTTAAATCCGTTTGCGGAGAATTATTTTCGATGTCATCTAAAGCCTGAAACGCTTCATTGAATTTGTTTAACTTCAAGTAGGACAGCGCGACACCAAGCCGTGCTAAATCTTTCGAAAAGACATGGGCCTCACCGTAATGTTTGTTCTGAATATGTTCATTGAGGTTTTTAATCGCAGCTAAGGTATCGCCACGATCTAACTGTAAATAACCGCTCATTAAAGAGACTCTTTCCGCAAGGATTGAGTCTGGAAATTTTCGAAGGGCTTCTTTATATTTTTCGATGGCTCTGTCAAAATCAGATGCTCGATTATCTGTCTGCCAAATTTTATAAAAAATATCGGCTGTCATAAATGAAATGACTTCATTGTATTGGGAATCTGGATACTTGTCTTGAAACCATTCTAAAGTCTTTAAATAAACTTGATAGCGGCCTTTTTTAAATAGCGTAAGTAAAAGACGAGCTTGCTTATTTTCGTCGGTGTCAGAAGGTTTAATACTGTACTCAGGAACAGCCGCTCGAACTTTTTTCCAATTAATGTTATCCAGCTCCAAAATAGGAAACGGGATATAATAGTTGTCTTTACTTTTTAAAATCGAAGACTCTTTAATTTCATAGTCTTTAATAGAAAATCGCTCAAAGCCAGGATCGCCCCCATCAAAAATACCTGAGCGAACTTCGGCTTGTGCTAAAGTTTGTGCTGGAGCTTCGGTGACCCCAGCTGGTCCCTTGTCATTAATAATTAGAACATCAGCCGTCGCCGGTTTGCGACCCTTTTTACTACTTATCAGGTTTTTTATCGGACTCTCTATCTGAGTTACCTTCTTTGATTTTTTTTCGGCAACTTTTGCCGGGACTAACCCTTTTTCCGTTCCAACAAAAAAATCGACAATCAATCTTGAGGGCTGATCTGTTAGGTAATCAAAACTTTCAATATTATCTTTCGACAGCTCAAATAAAATAAGACTTTTCTTATCGGGTCCCGCTTCGACTTTTACCGATGTGACGTAAGGGCTTTTAAAATTTTTTAATTGGGTCGCAAGCGTATCATCGACAGACTCTAAGGTCAGTTGCATATAATTTTTTTTATTAAGAACAACTTTTTTCAAGTCATAATCCCAGGACTCTCGTCCAGTGAACTCAACGTGAACAGTGTCGTTCTGATTGGTCATCTGACCTTTGATCGCCCCTGCATTGGCTCTAGCCCATGGTCCTAACGATGCTACAAGTATCAATAAAATAACTGTTCTAAACAACGGCCTGCTCCATCCTGGATGTTGACTCGCGTATCATACAAGTTAACAGCACATAATATGCCAATGTTGAAGCGCCTGGATGAAGGGTTTAAGGCGTCTTTTTTATAAAAAAGACCACGTGTTTTTGTCAGGCCTGACAAGCTGATGACATCGACAAAAGGCCAAAGCTTTTTTTACCGCACAACAACCTGTCAAACTTATCGCCTTTTGAACCGATAAGTCCCAGAGACAACAGAGGAAATAGGCACCTTCATGAAATATCTAAAAACCATCGCGCTTCCATTTTTCTATTTTTATTTAAGTAGCTGCGTTTCGGTCAATCTGCCCAGCTCCAGTGGAACCAAATCTGCAGCGGTCGATTTTAAGACCCCCGCAAAGCCTTTTAGTGCCACAGATTCTAAAAGCGCTGATAAGGCTTGGATCAG
>JAYWDA010000468.1:0-4060 GCA_043780105.1 Pseudobdellovibrionaceae bacterium
TCGTCTTTATTAAATGAAATCGAAAGCGCTTTTCTAACTTTTAAATCCGATAAGATCGGTGAATCTAAATTCAAATCAATATGGGCATAAATAACTCCATCTTCAAAAACCACTGAATAGGGAAGACTTTCTGATTTAACCTTTTTATCGAAAATAACAGCTTGATCCAAGCCAAGCCCCGCTGCCGAGCTGATCATATCAATAATACCTGAGCGCAGATTGGCCTCTAGCGTCGCATTGTTTGGAACTAGCTTGAAAATGATTTTCTTAAATTCAGGGGCTTTGCCATAAAAATAAGGATTGGGGATAAATATTAAATGGCTGCCTAATTTAACTTCTGAAATAACATACGGACCGAAATACAAACCTGGATTGGTTGGATTTTTTGTGTATAAAGAATTTAAATCGTAGCCTTCCGCCTTGTTGCCATATTTTTTAAATACGGCTTCTTCTAAGTGGGCCGGCATTGGGTCAGGCATTGTTTGGTAGTAATCAAATTTTGTTTTGGCAAAATTAAGCGTGCACTTTTTTGGATTGACCTTATCCGCTTCAATACTTGTGATATTTTCATAGGGTTCGCGATTTGGATTAGAGACATTTTTGCTTTTTCCAACTTCCCAGGCGAACTGAATATCTTTACAAGATAAAGGTGTCCCATCTCCCCACTTGGCTTGATCAATAATTTCAATGACAACTTCTAATCCGGCCCCTTTTTTCTTAGCTAATTTATTTTCGATGGTTGGAATTTGTTTAATGATCAATGGCTTCCACTGATTGTCAGGAGTTAGAATCACCAGCGGCCGCCAAGCCAGATAAAGCATATACTTTGTTGCGGCTTGCGAAGTGATCAGTGGATTTAAATTTTCAAACTCGGCACTCAGGCCAATGGTCAGTGAATCCTTTGTTAACGCAGGACTTACCAGCGGTATACCGAGAGATATTACGAATAAAATTAATTTAAATACTTTCATGGACCGTCCTTTAGAGGCTCTGCTCTTAGAACCTATTGATAGCTTAAGGCCCCTCGCCGGTCAAAGGACTAGATCCCAAGTTTGACGCTAAAATTTTTGAATCTCAGTGTTTAATTTTCCCCTAGAATTGAGAGATGAAAAAATCCAGTGTTTCGACCTTACATATTTTTGAGATTATGACGCCTGAACCGTTTACTGTGACTTTATCTGAACCCATTCGAAGCATTATTAAAACATTTATCGCAAAAAAGATCAGCGGAGCCCCAGTGGTTGAAAAGGGCTCCTTAAAAGTAATCAGTGTTGTTAGTGAATCCGACTTGATGCGCTTTGCTGCATTGGGTGAACTAGATCAGCCACTGTCTGATTTTATTGGAAAGCTCGCGCCGACCAATCAACTGGTCACAGTGCAAGCCAATGATCCATTTTCTGAAGTCTTTAAGCGATTTTTAACAAAACCTGTTCGTCGGGTTTTAGTCGTCGATAAAAAAGGCCATTTGGTGGGCATTGTTTCTCGCCGTGATATGATCGCAGCCTTTATTAAATCAGAAGAGAAAAAAGAAGCTGAAACTAAATCTGAAACCTAATCTTGATATTTAATTTTAATCTGGGCAGCCACTTTGCGGGCTTTCTTGCGAGCCTCCGCCGTAGTTTTACCACGAGCTAATGCGACACCCATTCTACGATAGGCCTTCGTTGTTGGCTTTCCAAACCAACGAACTTCACTCTGTTTTATTTTTAATGCTTGCTCCATGCCTACGACCGAAAACTTTTGCGATTCTTTTTCCGCCAAAATAACTGCCGATGCGGTTGGGCCCCAATAAGAAATTGCAGGAATTGGAAGTCCTAAAATACTTCTTAAATGCAAATCAAACTCTGTTAAATCTTGGGACGCCAAAGTCACCATTCCTGTATCATGGGGCCTTGGTGACAATTCTGAAAAATAAATATCTTTTTTTGTGACAAAAAATTCAACACCGAAAAGACCGGCGCCACCAAGATAGTCTGTGACCTTTTTAGCCATCTTCTGCGCTTTTTTTAATTGCAGCGGAGTGATTTTGGCTGGCAGCCAAGACTCTTGATAATCGCCGCGCTCTTGCCTGTGGCCAATGGGCGCCACAAACAAAGTAGGTCCTTTTTTTTGTTTGATCGTGAGAAGTGTAATTTCGGAATCAAACGGAATAAATTCTTCCACAATCACTTTTTTTTGATCGCCCCTCATTCCGGCCACTGCAAAATCCCAGGATTTTTCGATATCACTCGCTTTTTTAAGAATAGATTGGCCTTTTCCTGAAGATGACATGACGGGCTTGACCACATTAGGAAATCCAATTTTATGACTGGCTTTTGTTAGCTCCTCCAAAGATTCAGCATATAAAAATGTCGCTGTCTTTAATTTTAAGGTCCGCGCTGCTACATCCCGGATCGCATCGCGATTCATCGTTAAATAAGCGGCCTTAGCGGTCGGTACAACTTGAATACCTTGCGCTTCAAACTCGGCTAGCTTTTCAGTCCGAATGGCTTCAATTTCTGGAACAATGATGTTGGGTTGATGCTTTCGAACAACTTTTTCCAGAGCGTCCGCATCCAACATATCAATCACTTCAAAAGCATCGGCCACCTGCATGGCTGGTGCGTCTTGATATCGATCGACCGCAATCACGTAAAGCCCCAGGCGCTGCGCCGAAATTGCGAACTCTTTACCTAGCTCACCTGCGCCTAACAGCATGATTTTTATATTTGATTTCTTCATCCCCGAATTTTGCATTGGGAACTCAGAGTCATTCAACAGGAATCTTGCAGTTTCCATTTAAAATCTATTTAATCAAAAGATGAAAAGAAAAAACCCTGTCTCCGCAAAAAAAACCATTGCCCTGATTGCTCACGACGGAAAAAAACCTTTTTTAGTGTCATTTGTAAAAACCCATGCCGAACTGCTTCAGAGATACAATTTGATTGGAACTGGCAATTCTGGGGGCTTAGTTCAAAAAGCAGGTCTTAAAATCAAACGGCTGCTTTCAGGGCCTTTGGGCGGAGATGCACAGATCGCGGCCGAAGTGGCAACAGGCCATTGCCATGCTGTTATTTTTTTACGCGATCCTTTGGGGATGCATCCCCATGATCCTGATATCTCGATGCTGCTCAGGATTTGTGATGTTCACAATGTTCCACTGGCGACGAATCCGGCAACGGCTGAGCTGATTATTCGTGGGCTTAAGTAAGAAAATATAACATTTTTCTTTTGCGGGCGGAAAGTTGCAATTTTAGTTTCTTAACGCTTGAAACAAAATTACTTTAACCAAATTATTATTTGACAGGGATTTTGAGCTTTTAAAGCGTCTTGTACGAAGAAACATTTTTTGAATCAAGGTCCTCCTTAATTTTTCATTTTAATGCGGAGCTAAGGTCGTAGAAAGCTATCTAAAGTTAATATTAAGAACCGTCTACCGCGTTAAATCTAATTACAAAACTGACAAAAAGAAGGTTTTAAAACCCATGTTATGTCTTTGGAAATTAAATATTCACAACCGTAGCGGAGGTATAAAATGAACTTACGAACTCTATCAAACACAGAATTAATGAATCGATTTGGAAAGCTTGTGCAAACGGAGCGCAAGATCACCCATTTGGTTTTAGAATGCATTTCAGAGATTGATTTTAGGAAGGTTTATTTGGAACGGGCTTATCCAAGCTTATTTGAATATTTAGTAAAAGTCTACGGCTACAGTCCATCAGCAGCCGTACGAAGAATTGAATCGGCAAGACTCATGCGTGAAGTTCCAGAAATCGCTGGTAAGATCGAAGACGGATCGCTTAATTTAACGCAGCTTTCACAGGTTCAACAAGCTATCCGCATCACGCAAAAGCAAGAATCCAGAAAAGTTCAAACTGATGAAAAACGTGAACTTTTAAAGAAAATTGAAAATACCACGCAAAATCAAACTGAGCTTATTTTAGCCAAAGAATTAAATTTGCCCTTGGCCACACAAGAAAAAGAAAGAATTCATCAAAACGAGTCCGTCACATTAACGGTTACTTTTTCCAAGGAACAAATAGCCATTTTAGAAGAAGCTTCTGATTTGATGTCACAT
>JAYWDA010000469.1:0-7856 GCA_043780105.1 Pseudobdellovibrionaceae bacterium
ACGCAGAGAACAAATTTTTTGCTGGCAAAACAGTGGACTCGATTTGGATTTAAAATTGAAGGTTCATTCTTAACAGGCGACACGGGTATTCAAACGACAATCGGTGAAAACGTAAAAATTAACGGTTACGGAATCGCCACTGAATTTAATTTTCCTAATCCTGAATCGAAGTGGGATTGGAATCTTCGCGCTGGTATGGCGACGGGAAATGATCCTACCACAGCTGATTATGAAGGCTTTCAATTTGATCGAAATTACGATGTCGCATTTTTATTATTCAACCACCGCTTGGGCGGCCGAGATTTCTTAACGACAAATCTGATCAAGGATCAATCAGCAGGTCGTGGTTTATCGAATTCTGTGGATGACGAAGCGATTGGCAATGCCTGGTATATTTCTCCAAAAATAAAGTATGCTTGGAACGATAAGTGGGATGTAAATAACTCATTTACTTACGCGCAAAGCTGGTTGAATCCTACCAATGCAACTGGTTACAAGAAAAGCTTGGGATGGGAATACGATTTAGAAGTTGTCTACAAACCTCGCCAAAAATTCCAATGGATGAATCGATTGGGATATTTCAGTCCTGGCGATGCTTTTGAGAACGGCAGCAGTCACTTGGATATTTCGTCGACGTTGGGTTTTGAATCTAAGATTGCGATTACTTTTTAGGGTTTGGTTAACCTAAACCCAGGATGTGTGCCAGAGCTGAGCTTGCTCTGGCCGTTCAATAAAGCCAGTATTTTTATAGAATAAAATAGCGGGAATCTTTTCAGATTCTACTTTCAGATATATTCTTTCTTTATGCTTCATTTTTGCTTCCAGAATAATTTCTTCGACTAAATTTCTAGCATGCCCTTGCCTTAAGAAAAGAGGGTGAGTTGCAATTCTATTAATCTCAGTAGCATCGTCGGATTCAAAAATTTGTGCAGCAGCAGTTATTTTTAATTCCAAAAAAGTAGCCCGAATTGTACCATTTTGAATCCACCTTGTGACTTCTGATTCAGACACTGGATGAAGATGCTCTAAGATTCCTGCAACCTCAATTGGATTTAAATATTGATTTTTTATATTTGGGGTAAGTATTTCGGCGTTGCTTGGCAAAGGAAACTCGAAGTGCAAAAACAGTTGCTGCTTCTGCGAAAATCCTGATCCCAAAAGAACATTATTTAATTCCGTATCAGACCTTTTTATATCAAATCGAAGTCTGTGTCCCTTTTCAAAGCTTGCATGATTTTGAAACTCTGCGATCAATCCTTGTGCGACAACTTTGCGTTCTTGAACATCTGGCGCAATATAAAGTTCTCCTTGCGACCATTCACCTTGATTTATTTGTCGTATAAGACCGACATTTTTATTCGTAGAATTCTTCGCAACAAACCACGAGACAGCACTAGCAGGGTTGAAATATTCCAACTCATCTTCGATTCCAACGTCATATCCTGCAGATTGGCTCAGAATTTCTTGCATACCTGTAAGGATGTCTCGGTCAATTTTTATAAACTTCATACCAATAGCGATACTAAAGATTAAGTTTTCGTTCAATCAGGATATTGATCTTGTACGGGATATATTTCCATAAACTTTAATTTTAACGGGCTCCGTAGCGGAGCCCGAAAAAAGGATTATGAAATTAAAAATTTCTCAAAAAGCTTTAATCAGTTCCTGCAAAAATATTTCGCCTCTTTTTAGTTTTCTAAATTCAGGCTTATACACGACGCAAATTTTATCTTCGAAAATGGGAGCATCTCGTAGGGCGTGGACCTTGATGTTAGAAAGCGCCTTCACGACCCGTTCAGGTAAAATTGCGTAGCCCACTCCCGCATTTAGCAGCTGCGCGATCACTTCCAGACTTGAGCTTTCGATCGTTCGCTTAAAATGAAGACCTTTTTTTTCAAGCTTAGATAAAATATCCTGACTTTGATTCAATGACGGCTCCATTAAAAGAATATCAGGATTTGCACAGGCTTGTGGAACCCAGATCGTAACCCTGTCCCGAGCAAGTTCTTTGATGATAAGATCAGGGTGTCTTTGCGGATTTACTGCGAAAGCCACATCTAATTGTGAACTGACGACCATTTCAGTCATATGCCTGGAGAGGCCATGTGTTAAAGCGATTTTTAAATCAGGATAATTTTTTAAAAGCGTCGGTAAAAATAATGGCAAAGTGTACTGAGCTACCGCCGAATGGCAACCAAGGCGTATTCTACCTTTGACGACAGAAACTTCTTCGTCCACCGAATTTAAAACTGACTCCCATGATTGCAAAAGCTCTTGCGATTTTTCAAACAAGCGCTGCCCTGCGGGGGTCAGGCTTAAGCCCTTTTTTGATCTTAAAAAAAGAGGATGGCCCAATTCGTCTTCAAGACGTTTCAAACTGTGCGACAGCGTCGGTTGAGTAACACCAAGTCGTTCAGCCGCACGAGACATATGCTGGGTCTTTGCAAGTTCAATGAAGTATTTAATGGCGTCTGGGTTAATCATTAATTTTATCTATCATAAACTGATTTGAAATTCATTATATTAATACCAGTAAATCTCCTACAAATCATCTTAACAAAGGAGACCGATATGAATCGTCGTCATTTACTTAAATCAGGAATTGTTGCAGCCGGGGGGATTTTAGCTCTTAGTAAGGCTTCAGCGCAGGTCAAGGAAGCTTGTCAAACGGCTTTAACTCCTGTTCAGCCTGAAGGACCCTTTTATCCGGTCATTGACCAACTGGATAAAGATGCTGATTTAGTTGTTGTTCAGGGGCGGCCTGTGCAAGCAGCAGGGGAAATTGTTTTAGTTCAAGGCCAAGTCACCGATCAATTTTGTCAGCCAGTTTCTGGCGCTCTGGTCGAGATTTGGCAAGCTTGCGAGAGCGGTCGCTACAACCATCCTTCCGATACCAACACCGCAAAGCTTGATCCCAACTTTCAGTATTGGGGGAAAGCGGTGACTGACACCCAAGGAAATTATCTTTTTCGAACAATTCTGCCAGGCGCCTATCCGGCTCGTGCGGATTGGGTTCGGCCCCCTCATATCCATTTTAAAATCAGTCAGCGAGGATATAAGGAATTAATCACGCAGATGTTTTTTGCAGGACAAGAATTAAATAGCCAAGATCTTATTTTTCAAGATCTTTCTGAACAGGAACAAAAACTTGTTGTGGTTGATTTTAAAAATGACAGCAAACATCCACACCCCATTGGAATCTTTAATATTCAAATTTTAAAATTAATCAGAAAGAACTAATTTTTTGGTCTTTCCAACAAAGGAGAATTTATGAAAACTGTTTCTATATTAGTGTCTATTTTACTAGCGGCAGCAAATGCCTCCGCAGAATTAGATAAGAGCACGATTATATCTGAGCGCACCGTCACGGTAAATGTTGATATTTCAAAAGTAAAGGTTCGGCTCTCCAGGTCTGGATATGCAAGCTATGTTGTAAAAATATTGGTTCCAGAATTGGCTGATGTCACGCTTTTGAACCATCGAAATAGTGGGGAAGCTGCGCCTTGCCTGGCAACCTTCAATACAATATTTCCAGAGGCCGTAGTACAAAATAATCCTTCCATTGAATCCGTTCAAATGAATATTACCTTAGAAAAGTTGCCGAGGATCAATTCGACGACCCAGCTTTGTGAAATTATTCTGACCGAATCGATTCGTACCAATATTCGTGGATTTAATTTTATTCACGGAAAAAGCGACGTCATTGCTAGCCGTTCAATTGACGATTGTCGGTAGGGGATACTTTTACCGGTTCAACAAAAAAAACGAGCCCTTCGTGGGCTCGTGGATGATCGAATTTACGTTTTATTCTTATTAAAAGTTATTGTTTGTGTCTGGAGCTAAAGAGCTTGTGCTTGGCACCAGCTGTGGAGCTGGTGGTCGGCTGAAACTTCCGTTATTTTGATTCTGCTGCTGCTGAAGCGTGTTGTTGAATGAATTCGGAGCAACAGGTCGGTTGTTTAAATTGTCTCGTGAGTTGCCACCGTTTTGTTGGTTGCGGCCTACATCTGGAGTCAAGTTGTCACCGAAGCGAAGTCTTCTAACACCGTTACTGTTGTTGTCAGAAAATTGGCTTCTGGTTGGAACCAAATTTCCGTTTCGAACCGTTGAGCTTGATGAGCTGTTTTGGTTTGTATCAAACAGTTGAGCGGTTAAGTCGTCATAATGGTCCATCAGCTGATCACGTAGGTCTTCTTCCATGTAGTTGTGGCTGACAGCTGAAGCTAATCCTAAGTCATTTTTTCGCTCTAACAAATCTGTGACTTTGGGACCCATTTCAAATTTCATTTGTTGCAATTCGTAAGCTTGACGATTCCATGCATTTCGATTGCGAGCTTGTTCTTCTAAAGTTCGAGAGCCTTCGAATCTTGCTTTTGCACGCTCGACCAACTGCTGCTTACCTTGGATATTCGATGCTGCTTTTTTAGCCGCATCGGCTGAAGCTTCGATGATCAAGTTTCTTGAGCTTTCAAATTTTCCAGGTAAAGCTTCGTGTAATTTCTGGATATTATCGGCGACTGTTTCGCTGAATTTTGAAGATGATAAAGATGCTGTGATTTTTTCTTTCACATTTTCGCTTAAAAATTCTTCAACTTTATCTTCGTTTTTCTTAAAGATCTTTTTGTTATCGCTATCACGTAACATTGATTTTAGGCCACGTGTGTAACATTTTAAAGCGGCTTCGTCTTTTTCGATTTCGCCACATGAATCTTCAAGGGATGCTAATAACTCATCGGCGCGGGCTTCTTTTTGTTTTGCCGTCATGTCATCCACAGGGATTGTAGATAAATCGACTTTCTCTTCTTTTGTCGTGGCTTTGGCCATAGATTTAGATGGAACAGAAGCTCGGATAATTTTTTCGGCCTCATTCATCGATCCTTTTAAATCATCGATGGCGCTGGTGTAGTTAATATCTGAAGTGAACACACCGTTTGCACAACTTGCACAGATCGATTTTCTTGGATCAGAATCTTTATCAATAACGAAAGTCGCTTTGCCATCGATATTAACAATAGTGGCATCGACTTCAGAGTCACCAATGGTGACTTTGCCTTTATGGCTTAAAACTTTGGCGGTTGGTTTAGGGTCTGTCAAAGCTGTACTGACCAAGCCGGTGACTCCACCTTCAGTTGCAAGGGGAAGTACGATTCCCGTTGACGAAAAATCGGACTGTCCAGCAGCGGCTCCGAATAAATGACTTAAATTAAATCCTAAAGTTGCTAACAGACATGCTGTTAAAATTATCTTCTTTTGTTCTTTCATATCATCCTCCATATTGGGGTCGTCATGACCGATTTCTACACAAGGTTAATAAGCTAGAATCACACCAAGTTGGCACGGCTTCTTAATCGCGGTAAGTGATGGGAAATTCTAGATTTTATCGCCGTCTAAAAAAGATGTTTCACAATGAGAAAGTGTGTAAATTCTAGTGTCCCACTTTGAGAAGCCCTGATCTTTGCGTGATTTCATACAGTTAGTAGTGTATTTCACACCTAACAGCGATCCCCTTAAAGAGACCAAAAATGGCCATTTTTGAATTCAAAAGCACACCAAAGCCAGAGTCTGTTTCAGTCAAAGACTGGATGGATTGGACTTGGCAGTTAAGGAATTCGCTGAAGAATCATCAAGATTTTAAGAAAGCTTTTGAATTATCTGACAGCGAAGAAGCCGCTTTTATTCAAGGCGAGAAGGTTTTTAATATTCGCTCAACTCCGTATTACGCAAGCCTCGCACAAAATGGACCCCATGATCCATTACGAAAAATACTAATGCCTGATGCCGCCGAGCTTTCAGATGGATTGCAGCAGATGCTGGATCCCTTGGCCGAAAAGAAAAACAACCCAGCACCCCGTATAATTCATCGATATTCCGACCGAGTTTTATTTTTAATCACAGATATCTGCAGTGTGTATTGTCGCTATTGCACCAGGAAGCATTTCACGGGCCAGGATCAGGCGCTAGCGGGACCAGAAGAATATCAAGCAGCATTAGAGTACATCAAAAATCACAAAGGCATTCGTGAAGTGATCTTGTCGGGTGGGGATCCATTAACAGTTTCAGATTCCCAATTAGAAAAAGTTTTAAAAGATCTGCGCGCAATCCCGCACTTAGAAATTATTCGGATTGGGACGCGCATGCCCGTTGTCGCCCCTATGCGAGTCACGGAAAAATTAGCTAAGATGATTCGTCAGTATAAACCAGTTTTCGTGATGACTCATTTTAATCATCCCCGCGAGCTCACCGCTGAAAGTGCACAGGCTCTTGAGCTTTTAGTAGATCATGGCATCCCTGTGATGAATCAGATGGTGCTGCTGAACGGAATTAATAATCATGCAGCTGTTGTGCAAGCCCTGTCGCGAAGACTTTTATTTTTGCGCGTGAAACCCTACTATATGTTTCAATGTGACCCGTCTGAAGGCACAGATCACTTACGAACTTCGATTGAAAATTCTTTGGAACTGCAAAAAGAATTATGGGGTCATCTTTCGGGCTTAGCTATGCCGACATTGTCAGTTGATATTCCTGATGGCGGTGGAAAGACCACGCTTGTTCCGAATTTTGAGATATCAAGCGCAGAATCCAAGCGAGTTTATCAAGGCTGGGACGGCATCCAAGCTGAGTATGTGAATCCACCGAAAGAACAAATGCGTTTGCCTTTTGATTACGAAAATTATTTAAAAGAGTGGGACGAACTTAAGTCTGCAAAAAACTAAAGCCGCTCGAGCCTTGCGTACTTAACAACAAATTTCTTCACTGTATTATCAGCAAACATCACACTGACTTTCATATCAGCGCCGTCGCCTTCAACTGAAAAAATAGATCCGGCCCCAAACGTGGGATGACGAACTTTCATGCCTTTGCTGTAAGACGCTGAAGATGTTGGGACATCTATATCATCACTTGGAAAAGCTTGAGCCTCAAAATTATCCATCGGCTTGTGTTTGGGAATAGTGTAAGCCTCAGCGCCCATGCTGGCGTATTTTTTAATAAACGACGAACGATCAACAGTGCTTGTAAAGTTCACTGAATCTTTTGGAATTTCTGCTAGAAACCTTGATGGAGGATTGTGCTGATCCTGCCCCCAAACACGGCGATACCGACAATGAGTGAGGAATAACTTCTGCCTCGCTCGGGTCATCCCAACGTAAGCTAAGCGGCGTTCTTCTTCGATCTCATCGGTGGAGTTAGCTTCAACAGACCGCCCGCTGGGAAATAAATTTTCTTCAAGGCCCACAATAAAAACAGCCGGAAATTCCAAACCCTTTGAAATATGTAAAGTCATCATTGTGACGTTGTTAACTTGTTGATCATAACTGTCGATATCAGACACTAAGGCCATTTCCTCTAGGAAAGACTGAATTGTCGCATCGTCACCGCGCTCTTTACTGAATTGTTCAATGGCATTATCAAGCTCTTCCAAGTTCTCGATTCTGCTTTCGGACTCTGGCGTGTCTTCAGCTTTCAAAGCTTGTAGGTACTGGGTGCGATCCAAAATAATATGATAAAATTCAGACAGGGGAAAATGATCAATTTGGCTGCGCAGATCATTCATTAAGTCTAAAAATCGGCGAATCTTACTGACAGTTCCTGAATTAAAAAGTTTTTCATCCACACCGATTTGACAGGCGTCTAACAAAGTTGTTTTTCTTTGATGAGCCACTTCTTCGAGGCGATCGATGGTTGTTTTGCCGATTCCACGAGCGGGCACATTGATCACACGCTTCACTGAAATATCGTCGGCCGCGTTTAAAGAAAGCCGCATATATCCCAGAACGTCTTTGATCTCCATGCGTTCATAGAATCGCATGCCGCCGACGATCCGGTAAGGAATGCTTAAAGTGCGCAGTTGCTCTTCA
>JAYWDA010000470.1:0-9755 GCA_043780105.1 Pseudobdellovibrionaceae bacterium
AACCGTGATGAGTTCATTCAATCAACTACTTTTTGAACAAAGTGTTTAAAGATAGTTTTTAAACAGGAGGCGGAGCACAATTACGCTACAAAACACAATCTCCAAAACGCAACCAGCGCTATATTTGAGCTGAAGTATTTGAAGCGATATCTCGGCGGTGGGGCAATCGCACTGCTTAAGTGGAAATCGCTCAGGTCTCTGTAAAGAGGCTCGCCCTCACTATCGACCCGATCTAAAGAGTTGGCTTAAATTGCGAAGTCACGCGGGCACTCAGGGTCGCCTTGGCAAAGAAGGTCCAAAATTTCAATTCTCTTGGGGCTTGAGAGAGCTTTTGTGGATCTTGCGAACTGTTCATATAGAGCATCTTTGATTTGTCTTTTCATATCTATCATTCTAATGAATATTAGAATGTATTGCAAGTGGTAAAATGGGGGCCTAGCGGAACAGATTCTGTCAATAGAGGCTTAAAAAGAAACTATGTCTCGAGCTCGACTAAATCTTTAACCTTTTCGCCGCGGCAGTAGGTAGGGGCTGGCGTGTGGTCCGTGCGGAGAGGCGAAGATGGTATGACTCAGCAAGAGCGTCACTCAGAAGAAAGTTTCAGAGGCTCTAAATAAAAAACCTAGCGGCTGGTGACTTCAGATATTTTTTCTTGGCTATCAGGCCTTGGAAAAAATCGCGGTGATCCCCAATTCGAGCTGCGTGATTCGTAAATGACCTTGGCCTGCGCCTTCCAAATCCAAGCTTGCAGAGTATCAAGCTGACCAGTTGACGCAAAAGCGATGACGATTCCGGTGATCCAAATAAAAAGCTTTTCGAGATTCATGGGTATTCCTTTTTGTTAGTGGGCTGATTTTGTGATTTTAAGACGTTGAATGATGTTGAAAACGTGCGCTTGCCGCCAGGGTTTCCCGTGCCGAGTTTTAAACCTTCTGCCATCCAAATATCGAGCGATCTCCGTTGGAGTTCTTCCTGTCTGCCGCTGTCTTTCGATAATTTGAAGTATTGGATACTCGCGCGGGTCCTTTTGCAGCCGACCTTCGAGGTAACAAAACCCATATGGCGGCGGCGCTGAATTTTTAAAGGTCTGACGTTGATTTTCCAAAAACTTGACGGACTTATTTGCCCTGAACGTCACTTGTTGCTTAACAAGTTGCCTATGAACGCTAGTATAGGCCAAATTCATGAGTGCTGCGATTTCTTTAATTGAGTGACCTTGTTCGTAAAGGGCCTTCAATTCGGGGTTTTCTTGGGAAATTAGGTGGACCTGGATTTCAATGAAATCATGCACTTGACTGAGATTGCAGGTGCTTGGATGATGCCTACCACAGAAGCGGTCACTCGTGGGTGGTCAAAAATTCCTGAAGTTCAAAAAAGAAAGGCCTTGCGACGCCTCATTAAGGAAATCTTAATCGGTCCCGAAGGTATGGATATCTATTACTATTATAATTCATTGGCTGAAGAAAAGTCTTTGGGAGTGCTTTCCGTTGGAAGTGAAAGCATTGCCAAAGTCCTTCCTTTTGGGCCTCGTGGAACTGGAGCTGCTGCTTTGGGAACTGATTCTAAACAGTGGGTCGAAAATTGCCCAATGGGCGGATTGGTGACTCCACTTCGATTCGAACGAAGGACCCTCACCTTAGAAGGGTGATGCTCTATCCAGCTGAGCTATGGAGCCGTGGGGTTTAGATTTAAACTAAGGTGCAAAGAGGGTCAAAAGGTTTATTCGGCGTATTCTGGGCCGTAATTTTCAACCAGCCAGTTCCGCTTCTGGGTGCTGGCCGAAAATGCCACACCGGCCAGAATGATGTACCAGGCCCCCAAAATCCATAAGCACAGTAAGGGAACGGCGGCCATACTGCCATAGATTTTACTGTAGCTGAAAACTTTGGTCGCAGCCCACGCAAATGAGCTTTTAAGGCTTATCAGGGACAGGGCTGCAAGCAAGGCTGACACAAGGGCTGGCCGAGTCTTCACTTGTAACGCTGGAACCAACTTATAAATGATAAATAGGCCGCCTAAAAGCATAGCAAAATCAGTCACGCTGTGAACACCGTTCTTGATCACCGGATTAAAAAGACCCACCGAGCGAAATCCAACGTAAACCGCAAGACTGAGTGGAAATAGAAAAAACAAAAATAAACTTAAACCCACGCGTCTGTGAAAAGGCCTTCGCTCCTGCACATTCCAAACGCGATTAATTCCTCGCTCCATATCTTGGATCAGCTTAAAGCTTGAGAAAAATAAAAATATGGCTCCTGTGCTGCCTAGAACATTCGTGGAAATTCTTTGTAAAATATTATGCACAAATAAAATCGCTTTAGAGCCAACTCCTTCCGCAAGGTAGGCTAATAAAAAGCCTTCAACCTTCGGGTACAAAAACTCCAGACCACCGATGTTTTTAAAAATCGATAACGTGACGGCCATAAAAGGCACAAGCGATAATAAAGTTGAAAATGCGAGTGCGGAGGCGACTAATCTGATTTCGCCATCTTTGGTTTGTTGAACCATATCGGCCAAAGAAGTTTTGATCATTCCAAATTTTATTTTAGGCATCCAGCCAAAATCTTTCTTTAACCGCAAAGTCCGGACCACTTTTTTCAATTAAAGCGCTGTCGCAGTAGGGGTCGTGTTCAAAGAATAAGTACCATGATTGATCAGCGGCGATACTTAAGTACTTTTGTTTTTCTTCCATCAAAAGCAAGGGATGAAGATCGTAGCCCATCAGCCAAGGCAGGCGAACATGAGACGAAGTCGGCACGACGTCCGCGCAGTAAAGTAATGAAGTCACGCCATCAGAAATTTTCACAATTTGCTGCCCTTGGGTGTGGCCATTAGAAATAAATACGGAAATCCCTGGCATAATATTTTCTTGTTCGCCGTCCAGCAAAACTAATTGGTTGGCATCGATCAAAGGTTGAAAATTGGCTGCAAAGTAGCTGGCCTTTTCGCGTAAGTTCGGGTTTGTCGCGGTTTCTAAATTTTTTCGCTGCAGATAATACTTTGCATTTGGAAACTGGGGAACAAGTTTGCCGTTTTTTTCTGTGGTGGCGCCGCCAGCATGATCAAAATGCAAATGCGTTAAAATCACCGCATGAATGTCTTCGGCCTTGAGGCCGTGCTTAGCTAAAGAATTAAGTAAAGAGGGACCGTCTTTATCAATGTTGTACATTTCAGAAAATTTATTTCCCATTTTGTCGCCAAATTTGGCGACAAAGTCCTGACCGTTTCCGCAATCAATCAAGACATTCAAGCCCGGCGATTTTAATAAAAGGCCGCGAGCCTCCATTTGGATTCTATTTTTTTCGTCCGGCGGATTTGATTTTTCCCATAAAACTTTGGGAACAGTGCCAAACATCGCGCCACCATCTAATCCAAAAATTCCCGTAGGGAGTGGGCAAATCTGGAAAGAACCAATTTTTAAGGATTTCTTTTCAACTTTCATAAAAACCTCACGAGCCTTCTGGAAGCATATTGTCTTCCTCGCTAAAGGCATCTGGAGTGATGGTTATAACCCAATTTTTGTAAGCCTGGTAGACCTCTTCAATCGGAGCCGGCGGATGCACCGGCCCGACATGAATAGTCAAAACTCCAGGCTTTGCAAAAAAAGCACCTTTGGGCCACAGCCTAGTGCTGCCATCAATGTACAAAAACAAAATGGGCGTTTGCGTGCGTTCCGAGAAAATACTAATGCCCCTACGGAAAGCATGTATTTTTCCATCTTTTGAGCGCGTTCCTTCAGGAAAAATAATCAGCCAAATGCGCGGCATATTGCTGAGGAGATTGAGGATTAAATTGATGGCTTCGCCTTTGCGGTCTTTGCGATCGATGGGAATAGCGCCAAGGCAATGCTTTGAGAAAAATGTAAAAACAGGATTTGAGAAAAAATAATCTTTTGCCGCCGCAATGTAAATATCAAGCCAATATCTTTTTGGAATGGAGGCTGCAATAGATGTCGCATCCAAGTGGCTGCCGTGATTTGAAATAATAATCAGGCGGGGATTATTTGCAAAAACATCGTGATAACTTTGGCCTTTTACTTTTAAGCGAATGTAAAAACGAAAAACAAATTCTTGCAGGTAGATGGACCACAGAAAACGAAAAAATATGCTAGTAAAATCAATATGACGTGTAAATAACGGGAGATGCTTTAGGTAAGTCGGAAGCTTTGTCCATTGTTCATTGTCATAACTCCAGTCTTTCATAACTGCAGCCTCACCCGATCCATAGCATAATGTAGTAATAAATAGGCGCTACAAAAATCAACCGATCCATGCGATGCAAGAAATCACCGCGGCCAATAATAAAGGCGCCAACAATTTTTACTTCAGCATCACGGCGAACGACCGTCATCACCATATCGCCAGCAATTCCGCCGAGCGATGCAATAAGGCCTGAAGCCAGCCAATATTTATCAGAAGGATCTGGTAGCAGCTGTTTCATTACAAAAGCTAAAATTAAAGTCAGCGCGACGGAAATGCTGGTGCTTCCAACAGTTCGCTTGGGATCAATCTTGGCAAATAATTTCCACTTTCTAAAGTATCTGCCAATGGCTAAATTGGTGTTATCGCAAAACTCAGTCAGAACAATTAAATACAAAATCTGATAAATTCCGCTGGGAAGATTTAACAAAAGCCCCAAATGCATAAAGGACCAGCCCAAAAAGATAAAGGCCAGTAAGCTTAATGAAATATACTGAATCATCCGCTTATAATTATCGCGGACCAAGGGCACCAAGCAGCAAGCGCCCAGGACAATCATGGGCATTGTGTTGTAAATATCAACACGGTTGTAAAAACAGGCCATCGCAAGGCCTACGATTCCAGCGTAGCAAATAAGAACAAAATAACTTCGGTGAAACATCCCAATAATTTGGAAGAAGGCTTTCGCACCGTAAATAGCAAGAGCGGCCAGCACGATTAATGGCCATGGCGTCGGCAAGGCAAAGACAATAAACAAAAGCGGCGCTGCAAAAAGCCAACTTTTGATACTGGCCCACGAGCTGATAAAATAATAAGAACTTTTCCTGAAAATTCCAACAATCAGGCCAGAGACAAAAATAATTCCTAAAACGGTCCAGACGGTTTGACTATAGATCGAATGATTCCAAGAAAAATATTCTAAGGTCATTTTAAGACCTCGTCTAAACGATAGTCTTTAATTTTTTTATAAAGGCTAGACCGAGAAATTTTTAAAACATCGGCAGCTTTTTCAATATCGGATTCATTTTTTAAACACTGAGTGATCACCCGAGCTTCAAATTCTTCAGTTAAAGCGCCAAGGCCTTTGGATAAATCCAAAGATTCGTTTCCTGAGGTTGTCAAAACCGGACGAAGGAGCGCATTGACGTCCTCTTTTCGAAGTAGCGGCAGCGGAGACGTTAGGCTCAGTTGTTCGCACACACGGCGCAGTTCGCGAATATTTCCTGGCCAAGAATATTCCTTCATCGCAAGTAAACCGTCTTCCGTAAAAGATTTATTGCGGCGAGGTTTTTCTAAACCAATAAAATAAAGCGCGAGTTCTGGAATATCTTCTTTGCGCTCGCGCAAAGGAGCCAATTCAACTCGTTGGCTGCAGATCCTAAAATAAAGATCTTCGCGAAAAGTTCCGTCTTTACTCATTTTTTCTAGAGAGCGGTTACTGGCCACAATCACTCGGCATTGAACCATGACCGATTCTTTCGCACCGACGCGGCGAATTTCTCCACTTTCCAAAAACCGCAATAATTTAGCTTGATGACCTGGAGAAAGCGCTTCGACTTCATCTAAAAATAAATCTCCACCATGAGCGGCCTCACAAAGGCCGACTTTATTTTGATCAGCGCCTGTAAAAGCGCCCTTAATGTGTCCAAACATTTCACTTTCAAAAAGATTATCGGGGATGCTGGCCACATTGACAGCGACAAAGGGACGTTCGCCCTCTTGCTGATTGAGAAGTCTTGCCACCACTTCTTTGCCAGTGCCGGTTTCGCCTTCCAGCAGAACTGGATTCTTTTCACCGCGAAGGCTCGCAATTTTTCGAGTGATACTTTTGGAAACTTCAGACGAGCCTACCCAGCGGACTTGCGAATTTTTGTGTTGGGTCTCGAAATTTCTTAAACTCCACAAAGCTTCAATTTTATCTAGCAGCAATAAAACTTCTTCACCCATCAGAGGCTTACTTAAAAATCTTTGTGCGCCTAACTTGAGGCAAGACTCCATCAGTTCGCGACTAAAATCCCCTGACATCGCAATAATTTCTAGATTCGACATTTTTTCAGTCAACCGTTTAATAACTTCAAGACCCACCGGATTTTTCGAGTGAGGCGTCAGATGCATATCCACCATGGCGGCATGAAAAAAACGATCGAAGGGAATATCAGAAAATTCTTTTGCGCTGACCAGTTTCCAATGGCTGGGAACTAACAAACGCAAAGACTGATGAATTAAACTATCATCGTCGACGACTAAAAGATGAAAAGCTTGAGATACTGTCATTTGATTATTGTCCCTGGGTCTTTGGGTTTTTGAAACAAATATTGCAAGACGTTACAGACTTCCTCAGTGACAAATCGCCTGGGGAATATTTGAATCAAGGCATGAACGAACAAATTAAAATTCTGCTTGTTGAAAACATCCATACAGTTGCGGCAGAAACCTTGATCAGTGAGGGTTTCCTTGTTGATCGTATCTCTGAATCGCCTGATGAAGCGACATTACTTAAGCTTTTGCCTAAATATCAGGCTTTGGGCATTCGATCGAAAACTGAAATTACAAAAGCCATTGTTCAGCAGAACCCGCAAATGTTTGCAATCGGAGCTTTTTGCATCGGAACGAACCAGGTTGATTTGAAAGCAGCCAAAAGTATGGGTATGCCTGTTTTTAACGCGCCTCATGCCAATACCAGAAGTGTGGCTGAACTTGTGATTTGCGAGATGATTTCTTTATCCCGGCAACTGGGTGACCGTAATATTAAAGCACATCAGGGCGATTGGATGAAAAGTGCTGATGGTTCCCACGAAGTGCGTGGGAAAACTTTAGGTATTATTGGGTACGGGCATATTGGTTCTCAGCTAAGCATTATGGCTGAATCTATGGGCCTCAAAGTTTTATTTTATGACATCATCAAAAAACTGCCACTAGGAAATGCCCGAGTTTGTAATTCGTTAGACGAGCTTTTACAGAATGCTGACTTTATCAGTTTACATGTTCCTGAAACGCCGCAAACAAAAGATATGATCGGCGCACGGCAACTGGCGCAGATGAAAAAAGGAAGTTTTCTGATCAATGCCAGTCGCGGCAGTGTAGTTGTGATTGATGATTTAGTAACAGCGCTAAAATCAGGACAAATTGCAGGCTGTGCCGTCGATGTTTTTCCGTATGAGCCAGCTTCAAATAAAGAAAAGTTTAAAAGTCCGCTGCAAGGAATCCCTAATGTGATTCTGACTCCGCATATTGGTGGAAGCACGGAAGAAGCCCAGTACAATATCGGCTTAGAGGTCGCAGAAAGTTTTCGTCGATATTTAAAAATTGGATCCAGTGCCGGTGCTGTGAATTTTCCGAACGTCGATTTGCCTGTAGGCCAGGGAGCTTCACGAATTTTAAATGTACATCGCAATGAGCCCGGTGTTTTGCGTGAAATCAATGGTATTATTTCTGAAGCAGGCGCCAATATCCAAGCTCAGTATCTTTCAACCGATGAAAAAATTGGTTATCTTGTGATGGACCTTGAAATTAAAGACGTTAAAAATCTTTCTCAAGATATTCAAAAGTTAGAGCGAAGCATCCGCACGCGGGTTTTGTATTGATTTTTTTTGGGTTGGATAGCTGGTATTTAACTCAAAGCCCTTTGAGCTCGCGCCCTTGGGCAAAAATTACCTGTCAAATTCTCTGACACTGTTTAAATCGCTGAAAGCCCCTTATGCTCCCACCTAATCCTGGTCTAAAGGTCCAAGTAAGTGTTAACTAAAAGGTTAATATTTATACGAACTATTTACTAACTAGATCTGTTAGGGCAGAAGCAAAAGTATTACCTTGCTTGAAAAGGTAAACACTTAAAAAAGGAAGTATCCAATGAACGCGACGAAACGAATCTTATTTGTGGGCCTAGCCCTGATGATCACAGCTTGTACTCCGACAGAAAAAATCATCGAGCGCCAAAGCTCGAACGACAATCCTGTTCGAAAAATTGAAGTCCAAGACGATATGGATGCCGAACAGATGGCCTTAGCCGGTGAACAATTATTGTCTGTCTGGAACTTCATGTTAGCAGACAAAATTTTTAACTGGTCTTTATCTAAGGATCCAACCAACAAAAGAGCTCAATTTTATTCTGCACTTTTAAAGCCGATTATGGTGACCAAGGGTTTGGCCGTACGCCTTCGTCCTTACTACAAAAATAATGGCGGAACTCAAAGTTTAGATAAAAACATAGCGACACTTCCAAACTCTTCGCTGAAAACATTTCTGTTGGATGGAGTAGAGGATGTTAAAGATCTAAAGGATATTCAGACGCTATTAGTGGAACAGCGTAACGCGTGGAACGATTTCAGAAAATTTCTTATCGCGAATCAAACGATGAATCTTGTCCTTAATATGAATCCAATGACTTTTCAGGATCAGGTTAATAAAGGCATGAGCGATAAGTGTAAGATTGAAGAAGATAACGATCATAATGTGGTTGTCACTTGTGACTATGCGCACGCTTTTGAAAAGAAAGTAAACGTTGCTGACTTATTAGCCTTAAGACAGATGGCAGCTTCTTATGTCCTGTTTTTAAGTCTTTATACTTCTTATTCAGTTGATGGGATCGAAACGCTTTTAAAGATGGATCAAAAAAACCTAACAGAGCAACAACGTATTGAATATGTTGAAAATAACCTTCCAGCCGCAGCTAAACTCCGTAAAGACAACAGTCTATCTTTAATTCCGGATTTAGGTTCAGACTTTCTAGCAGCTACAAAATGGGTTATCCAGTATCAACAAAATCTTTGTCCACGAAAAACAACACCGGCGTCAGTCAAGCGACCTGGTTACTTAGTGGATGGCGAAAACTTTTGCATCAGCGACTTAAATAAGACCGAGCAAGATTTGGTGATTTTAGAAAGTGCCTTACGTGGCCCGATCAGTGTTGTTTTAACAACCAAAGAGAATATTAAAAAATCGACCCAAGTGAATTACTTAGCTCTGATCGCAAACCCGGTTGAAGATTTGCGAAGCTTGGCTCCTAGTTCTTTCAATGCTTGTGGTAAAGCAGCCACTTTACGAGACAAGACAATGGGTGGCACATTTCCTTTAGCTGATGCTGAAGACTTTAATATCGAGAAGTGTCGTAAATAAAATGAACAGACACCTGCTTTCCTTCATAGCATGGGTCCTTGTGACAAGCCTGGGATTTTCGGCCAAAGCGGTCGAGTCCCAGAGCGAGTTTTCAGGATTTCAACTGTCTACCTGCACGGTCACTCGAGCGCGCTGTTTGACTTTATCAGCCGAAACGGGACTTGGTAGTAACGTCAAAGCGCTGTATGTTTTAAAAAATCCGTCGATCCAGATTTTTAATCCTGAAAAAGGATTAGAGCCGAAAATATCTGCTACTTCTGGTTATATCGATTTCGAATTGCAAAGAGCCGTCTTATCTGAAGAAATTAAGCCTGGAGTTTTTAAAGAAACAATCATTGATTTAAAATCTTTAAAGCTTTCATCGACGGTGATGAAATGAGAAACCAACTAAGTCTTTTAAAAATGGCAACCTTTGCTGCGGTTTTTGGACTTGCAGGCTGC
>JAYWDA010000471.1:0-1620 GCA_043780105.1 Pseudobdellovibrionaceae bacterium
AGTGCTTCTTTTAATCTTAGAAGAGCCTCTTGTTTTTTCGGGTTGATCACATAGATCTGGTAAGGCTGCTCTCCGATCCGCACTAATGAGGCCCCCTCAGCTAAACCTGAAACTTTCAGTGACCCACCCATATTTTGAGCCTTAATTATTTTGCTATCCTCAATCCAAACACGGGTTGAGTTCAGAGGTAATTTTTTTTCTTCTCCCAGAACTAAATGCGAAACAATAAGGGGAGAAGCCTTCGCCGAAAAAGACATCATCAAAGAAACAAACAAACACAGGATAGCGATTAGATTTTTCATAGCTTTCAAGGATTGCAAGCGATAGACCGGCAGTATCGCCACTAACCTTGCAATCAATAACTGCCTAAGTCCGGAATATCCGAAAATTAGATATCAAAATAAACTGAGACACCGTTGGCATTATTGCGAATATTTAGGCCAGACTCATGTTTTCGTAAGATGGCTTGGGCGACAGACAGCCCCAAACCTAATCCTTTGCTATGGTTCATAATATTTTCATCAATAAAAAATGGCTTAAATATTTTTTCAATCACATCTCCAGAGATGGGTGCTCCGATATTAGTGACACTGATTCTGAATTTATTTTCAAAAGGTTGACCCTCCACGATAATTTCAGTTTTCTCTGTGCCAAATTTGGCCGCATTGTTGATGAGTCGATCAATGACCTGACCCAAGAGCCTTGCGTCCGAAAAAAAGGTTCCCGTTTGAAAGTTTTCTTTAACTGTCTGTTGCTTTTTCATTAGCAGTTCTTTTGTTTCTAATTTTAGTTCTGGTAAAAACGAAGTTAATATTGTTTCTCGCCGTTCTAAAGACAGTTGATTCAGCTCGGCGCGGACTAAAAGTAGCACATCGTCGACCAAAGTTTTAAGGCGATCGGTGCTTTTTTGAATGCGATCAACGTAAAGTTCCTGCTCATCATTTAAGTTTGTTTCGACTAGCAAGCTCAGGAAACTGATTAAAGAAGTCAGTGGTGTTTTAAGCTCATGGTTGATCAGAATCATAAAATTACTTTTGGCACGATCAAGCAATTGCAGCTCTTGCAGCGCGGACTGAAGATCAATATTTTTTTGTTTTAATTCTCGGCCGATTAAAAATCGATCGATGGCGTGGTCGACAGTGTTTGCTAAATCAATCGGGTCCCAGGGCTTGGTGAGATAACGATAAATTTGCCCTTCGTTCACAGCAGAAATAACCGATTCTAGATCGGTGTAACCAGTCAGTAGAATTCTTACCGTGTCAGGAAATGCGGTCAGAGTTTTTTGTAAAAACTCGACGCCTGTCATTTCAGGCATTCGCTGATCTGTGATGATCAAGGCTACTTGCCCCAGATGTTCGTCCAGTAATTGTAAAGCTTGATCGCCCGACGTGGCTTTCAAAACAGTATATTTTTTTCTGAACAGTCTTTCGAGCGCTTCGACATTATCAATTTCATCATCTACACAAAGAATTATATGCTTTGCCATGCAGGTTAGTGTAAGATTGTAAGTAGGTGCAGGCAAGGTCCAGCGCCAAAAGGGATTGTCATGGATGACATGAACACGGGATCTAAGTCTAGTCTTTACAATTTCATTTTAAGTCATTTCGACTTTCTGACGAT
>JAYWDA010000472.1:0-4840 GCA_043780105.1 Pseudobdellovibrionaceae bacterium
CTTTTGGGGTGTCGACATTGATCTCAGCAAAATAAAATTTGGTGGTTCTTCTTTTATCTCAACTCCGATGTTTAAAGTCATGACAGCGGCATTAAGAAATTCGGTTCAAAATACGGTAAAGATTTTAAAGGATGTCGAATCCCCATGGAATACAGTCGTTGTTTCCATTCCAAATCAAGACCAATTCCTAATCCCCGCTGGAAAAAATGCTGGCATTCAGGTCGGCGATCAATTTGAAATTTTCAATATTCAACATGAATGGGCTGGAGCCCCTTGCAGAAGCGCCTATCGAATGGCGCTGCCGACGACCGAGAAACCGATCGCCATTGTTGAGGTCAAAGACGCCCGAGATTTAACCCCAAATGCTGCACGGTTAAGAATAGTTAAAAAAGAGTTAGATGAAAAAATTGAACAAGGCGCCTATGTTTATATTCACAAACTGACAAATCCCCGGACCTTAAGAAGATCTATTTTCGTTCAAGATATTAAACCGTTTAAGATTTCTTGGAAATCGGATGGTAGCAGCGAACTGCAAGAATTGGATGTAACGCCATTTTTAAATACCGCACTGGGCCCAGTCCTTCGGGATTTTGGTCTTTATATCAAGCCAAAAATACCCGCCGAGTTATTGACGAATTGATGCAAATTGTCGTTAGTGAGGCATGGCCACAGCCATGTTGCCCACTTCTTCTTCGGGAATATCTAAGGCCTTGTAAAACCAGTGACAACGGCCCAAGGCGGACTCCCTTTTTTTTGCATGAAGTGAATAAAAGGCGATCTCAACTAATTATGGAAATTTCCGTTCCCGCTTACAAATAAATCGATCGCGAAGGTAAAAATGATTTATCGAGAATTTTAGCGGGGACGATCTTTGAGTCGCGAGTTTTATTTCGCAATGTTGATTTTTGGAAAAGCTTCAAATCTGCGTGGTTTTAGAAGTGGTTTTGTTCACTTTTCAGCAGAAGATATTAAATAGATCTTGTCGACCTTAGATCCAGTTACGATAAACTGAGCAGAGTTTTTTCCAGCTAGTTCTAAAGACTTCTTCAGGGTTTCAGACCTACTAACGGATATAATTTGACAGTTAATACTCAGATTTTGTGATGACCATGCATTAGAAAAAAACTCTGTAGCTCCAGTTTTATCACTTGTACTGCCATAATCACGGATAATTTTTTCACAGGCGGCAAAGTTTCCACTAATACATTCTGCCTTTGTTGCTCCATAGGTAATTTGTGACCCTAATAAAATAATCATTACGCTTAGCGAATTCATAAAAGCCTCCCTCAAAGAAATTAAATATTTATCTTAAAGAGGTGTCAACAAGGGAATCTCCAAAACGCACCCATCGCTATATTTGAGCTGGGGATTCTGGCCGGTACGAGCGACCTTCAGACTCCTCATTATTTCTGTCCAGGTTCCCGTCGTTCAATAGGGCAAAGCCGACCAACTCCTTAGGAATAGTCAAAAAGTGTCGTCTCTGGGCAGCTACGACCAGTTCAGGGTTTAAATAGTCGCTGGTCATAAACAGATAATCTTGCCCATTCGCCAACATCGGAAGGGCCTCAAGACCACGACGCCCCTCTTCCAAGTGTAGATCGAAAACAATTAGAGTCTCCGAACTAATATGACCTTCTTTATAAGCCTGCTCAAAGCTTGCGAGCGATTCAAAAGATCTTAGCTTTGTCTTCACCGAAAGCACGGTTGATAAATCTAAAGGGTAGTCATCGACAACGGCCACATCACGAGCTTCTTTTAAAATCGAAGGATGAACCCAGTGCTCGGCTTGAGTCGTTGGCAAAGTAATTTCTATGACTGTTTTTCCAGGAACGGAGTCCACAAATAGTCGCCCCTTCCATTCTCTGATTTTTTGCTGCGAAAACGAAAGACCTCGCCCTGAGCCTTCGGCCTTTGTGGTGAACCCTTTTTTAAATAAATTCTTCAAGGCGTCTTCAGAAAAACCAACGCCATTATCAGTAATTTTAATTGTTAGGCCATCTTTGCCGGACTCTTTGGTTTCAATGGATATTATTCCATCGCTCGTAATAGCTTCAGAGGCATTTACGATGAGATTTGTTAGAACTCGTTTTAGCTCTTCTCGTGGAGCCGTCACAAAATGAAGAAAATATTCATTCATAGCAAAGCTGATTTGAATTCTATTTTTAGACAAATGAAATCTTTGCTCATTAACGACCTCAGCAATAACGACTTCAATTAAATCTTCTTGCGGCTGGGCTTCGGATTCATTTTTTAATTCACGCTCTCTAAGATCACCGATCATCGTTTCAAGAGAACCAACGGCGCCCCTAAGCACATCGCGGCCACTAGTCACCGTTGGCATCAGCTCCAATGACGAGCGAACGACACCGACTGTTTGTTTTAAATCATGTCGAATCTGATGAACCAAATCCTTGAAACGTCTGGCGTCTGAAAGCTGAACTTCTTTGACGGCTTTTTCAACAGCTTGGTTTTGAAGAGTCTTTGATTGTCGCTCGATTCTATTTTCAAGCGAAGTCAGACGACGTTTAAAACTTTTAAGCGCCGAAGGATTTAGCTCATGCAGCCACTTCATCCAAAATGGAGTGCGCTCAATGTTTTTGTCATCAACGCCAAGCGTGTTCGAGAGCATCTTGTTGATCTCGTTTGCAAAATCAACTTGCAGACCTTTAATAAAAATAATCGCTAGAATCTTAATAATCCAAAGAAGAATTAGACTTATCAAAAACACAAAAAGCATATCTAGCGTGATAAAGTTCGTCTTTGGGAAATAAATCGAGAGCTCAACATTTTTAATTCCATCGGGGTTACATCTAAAAATGACTGCGTTCTTTGCAGTCAGCTTAGTCTCGGCAAATTTTGCACCTGATGAGTTTAATTCAATCTCTGCCGTTAAATATCCGGCAGCTAGCAGCGCTGAGTGGGCCACATCGACCACCTCGCGCGTGGCACCGACTTGAAGCCGCGCTTCTGAGGCCCTGCAAATTTGTTCAGAAATAGTTTTCTTCTCAAATGAGTCGTAAACTTGCCATAACCCTTTGTAAGTTGTGGCGACAGCTGCACTTGCTAGAAAAAGGACAACCAGAAAGCGCATACTCATAGAATAGGATGCCTGTCTGGAATCGTTTGAAATATTCCAAAGCTTTTAAGACCTTCTTTTAAATTGTTTTCGCCTTCGGCGGTTAGAGATTTTTTAAAATATAGCGGTAATAAATCCTGTCCATGTATGACTGCCGCAAAAAATGGGAAGTTAAGACCCAATGTTTTTGCCAAATCAATGACAGCTAGATTGGAATTAAAACTTTCGCTGGTTGAAATAATCTCAGAGTTCGTCAAAAACTTTTCAGTGAAATCGTTTTCAAGATAATATTCAAGCTCTTGGAAAATTAAACCCTGTTGCTGTTTGAAGTTTCCTTGCGCCGATCTGACCCGAATATAGTCAAAGGATTCATAAAAGACTTGCTCCCATTTTGGAGAGGTCTTGATGTCTTGCGTTTTATCGCAAATATAGCCAAAACTTGCACCTTTGAATTTTTCTGATCGCGCAATCCCGATTCCAGCCGAATATCCGGCCAAAGTGTAGCGCGAAAGTAGAGAGGTGAATTCAATTCCACCGATTGTTGTGCGACTGATTTCATAAAATCCATTCCAGCGATCTTTAATAGAAGTCAAAAGCAGTAAATGTCTTTCAAGAGCTTCCACCTTAGCCCGTTCAATCGCAGAAGAACTTGAAAAGCCGACAGCCCATCCATTTGAATTTTGAAACGACGGAGCAATCTGTTTTGGGTGATCGTTTGATTCAATTTTCATCCCAGAAAGAGTCTGCTGAATTTGTAAATTCAAAGAGCCATTTTGCTTTATAAATTCGCGGTAAGTAGTTCTCTCAAGGGCCTCGGCACAAGCCTTTACGGCAGCCGTTAGCTCATCCTGCGATCTGCCAAAACCACTCATGCCTTCGGTTCCGGTAAAATTAGCACAGAACCTATAAATTCGTTTGCCAGAAAAAGTAAATTCATCGCTATGCACCTTCGATTCATTTTTACTTACGAACCACGAAAGCAAGTCGTTTGCAAAAACCTGCTCTGGTAAATCCAAAGTCGATTCAAGCTGCTTGAGGGTCATCGTTTGTACAAGCGACATTTCTTAGTTCACCTTTTTTAATAATCGCCACAGCTCGACTTCGCCATCTGTCAGCGATTGAGCGCCAAGCTCGATATTAGAGCGGTGATAGAGGTGCATTCTTGTAAAAAATAACGGCACCGCCGATTGAGAATCCAGCAACCACTTCTGATAACTTTTTAACACCTCTATTTTTTGCGGCGTTAAGTCTGGCGATTCAGCTTCGATCAAATCAATGGGGCCTTTCTTAATTTGGCCAGTTAAAAACCGAAGCTGCACAGCTGGGTACCTCTCGGACGCAATATAAGGAGTTAATATAAAATCAATTTTATTCTTGGCTTTTGGATCTTCAAAAGCTTCGCTCCATTCTTTAGGATCTAGATGGATCATTTCTATTTCAACATCGACGGACTTTGCAGCCTGCTGAATCAAATCAATAAATTTGTCTGAGTAGAAGTTCCAGGGCTTCCCGACACGAATCTTTTTTGCTGAGTGTGATGGTAGCTGATTTAAGAATTCAACTTTTGACAGCGAGTAATTGCTAGCAAAGGGTAGAAATGTTTCAGCCGGTATGGCTTCATCTGCCTTTGTTTTCCAAAGAGCCTCGATGAGGTCTTTGCCCACAAGCTTAATTTTTTCGTTATTGTGGACACTATGCAGGTAAACAATTGTCGACGGCGCGGTTTTATAAACTTCAACGCCTAGGTTTTTTCTATCAGTTTCT
>JAYWDA010000473.1:0-11446 GCA_043780105.1 Pseudobdellovibrionaceae bacterium
GAAATACTATTGAATTTCGCAGTCCTAAGCCTGTGGGATATCTTTTTCTTGTGGCGCTGGACATTGAATATCAAGCCGGGCATTTAGTTGATAAAGTGCAAGCCTATAAGAAATGTATTGATGCTGAGCCTAGTAATCGGCGCTGCCAAGAATCTTACCTACGGGTTTCGGCCCAATCGCCGATCGCGATTAAAGCCTCGGAAACAAATTTAGCAAAAGAATGTCGGCCTGAAGTGGATAAATCTGGATTTACTTTGCGAGTCGGGACAAGCACAGTGACGAAATATTTTTCGGGACCAAAACCTTTTTATGGAAAAAAATATTATATTGATCGTCAAGATTTACTGAGTGTCAGCGACATTGAAACAATTTATTGGAATAAAAAAGGCGCTTCGTTAACTGTAGGAATTACGGACTCTGGTATAGCAAAGGTTAAAAGCGCTATGAGTCAGTTTAAAATTAAGGGTTTGCTGTTGATGAAAAAGGAAATGATTTTTGCAGCGGCTCCTTTATCTGCGGCCTTTAAAGATCAGGCAAAACAAATCAAGTTTTTGATGGTTGATAAAAAAGGCTTGAATGATTTTGTCAAAAAATGCCCCTGATTTGCGTCACTTAAAAGCGGGAATGGTAATTGCTATCTAGATGCTCGATATGCTATCTCGAGCGGCCCTTATTATCTCTAATGTCTTTCTATTGGCCCTCTTCGCCTGGGTCCTTGTGGCCAGTCGCCGCCCCCTATGTATTGATTCCAAGCTTGTTGATAAAATTGACATTATCACAAGCCAAGGTTCTGAAACCGCTTATGCTTGCGGGGCCAGACGGTCGGTGCCTTTCAGTCCTTACTTACATGAAATGTTACCTTTTATAAAAGAGCGTTTGCAGGATGTTGAAGTGACTTTGAAGGGTATCAGTCCTTTGCATAAGCCCGTGCAATTAGAAATTCGCTTGAATCAGCCGTGGGTCTTTACCGTGAATGACCACGCTGTCGTTTTAGGTGAAAAACTTTTTCTTTCAGAAGGGCACTTAGAAAAAGCCATTTTCAAAGCCTGGTACCGCGAACGCGAGCCCACAACTTTTGCTTATTCCCAATTAGCCGAAGAGTCGATCACCGATTTTCTTTTGTACCTGACAAAATCTGAAATAAATATTGAAGATCGCATGAAGGGCTATCGAACAAAGACCAGTGCAGTTCGATGGCCACAGGTTATCAAAACCACGGCCTCTTACTGTGAATCCCCGTGGAAAAATTCAGAACATTTTCAAGCCTGTCTAGAGGGCAAAAATAACGAAGACCTTTTATCTGAAAATTTAATGGAGTTGTCGCTGCGACCCTTAGTGACATCAGCTTTGATTGATTCTTATCAGCAATTGTCTTTTTTTGGAAAAAACGAAATGATTCGAAATTTTTCGGCCTTTGTTTCATCTGAAAGAAGGCCGCCTTTAAATATTATAGGCGCTTTGTGGGAATCCCATCCTTCACCTATTTTAATGAGTCGCGAAGTCCTTAAAGAGATTCAAGAGTATATGTTTCGAGCCTCAGAAACTCAGTCCCATGCTAGTTACAAATTATTAGTTTCCCACTTCACTGAAAATTTAAGGAAAAAGGGATTTCAAGATGCTTCTTCTGAAGTTTTCTTTGATTTTATTTATGAGTCGGATCAGCTGGTTGATAAAAGCTCGCCATTATTTAAGCAGTTACAAAAAGTCGGTGAAAATAATAAGGATCTACAAATTGCCTTAGTCGATCCCAAGCATATTTGGTTTTTGCCTTCCAATGATTCGTTAGAGCGCGGTCTTTTTGTTCAAATTCGGTCTCGTCAGCGGATTGTTGAAAAATGTGGACCTTTTGATTTTGCGTTCGTAACAGACTATGCCTCAAAGGTAGATAAGCTTTTAGTCATCGATTCTTGTAAAAAGAAATCACCTCAGGAAATTCAAGCCTATCTTGAAGAAGGTGCCGAAGGGTTTGCACGAAATAATAAAGGAATTTCTTTTGTCCAATTCCATATGCCGTCACTGATGATTAAAAGTGACGAGATTCCACCAAAAACTAACGTCGTCGCCCTGATGCAAAATCGCGATGTCAACAGTCCCATCTTACAAGCCCTAGGATGGCAAGAGCTTCAGTGGGAAAAAGGGGTTGATGCCTATCGACCAAAAGCCCAGATAGAAGCCATCCAATGGTTCCGATTTTAAGCCTTGCGACCGTTTTTTTCTAAGCGAGTTTCTTTCACCTGATTTTTATGATTAACAAAGACCACTGTTGGTTTGTGTTTTGGACCTTCTTCTAAGGTTAAGCCACAGTAAGCACAGATAATGACTAAATCGCCTTTTTGAACATGTCTTGCGGCTGCGCCATTCAGGCAAATCTGTCCCTTTTTTCCTTTAATAACGTAAGTGGAAAAGCGAGCGCCATTATTACAGTTATAAATATCAACGCGTTCGTGAAGCAGCAATCCAGAAGCTTTTATTAGATCAGGACATATCGAAACAGAACCTTCATAGTTAAGATCAGCTTCAGTCACGGTGGCGCGATGAATTTTTGTTCGAAGCATGCTGATATTCATAGATCGTTCTCCTTCAAATCTTTGATTTCATTCATTTTAATGGCAGCCACCAAGCCTTTTAAAACTAGGTCAGGAACAATAACATCAAATACTTTTTCTTTTTCAAATAAATAAGCAAAGCCGCCAGTGCCAATCACAAAAGGTTTCTCTGTTGAAAAACATTCTGAAGCTAAGCGCCCGCAAAGTTCGCGAATCATGCCGACATGCCCATAATAAAGCCCTGACTGAATGCTTTCTACTGTGGCACGTCCTAAAGCTTTAGTCATTTCAACAATTTCTACGGTAGGAAGTTTGGCCGTTCGATTTTCTAAGGATTCCATACAAAGTTTTAGACCCGCACTGATAGCGCCACCTAAATAATCTTTTTCTTTTGAGATCGCGCAAAAAGTTGTAGCTGTTCCAAGGTCCACAATGATCAGATTCTTTTTTGGAAACATCTGTATTCCTGCAATCGAGTTCGCAATTCGATCAGCGCCCACTTCAACGGGGCTAAGATACTTGATTTTTAGCCCTGTTTTTACACCCGCTTGTAAAACGAAAGGGTCGACGTCGAAATATTTTTTACAGGCGCCTTTCAAGGAATAAATCACATCTGGAACAACGGAACAAATCGCGATCTTTTTGACTTTTTTAGGATCGATATCATTTTCGCGAAGGACGTTTCTTAAAAAGATTCCCATCTGATCCGAAGAAGATCCCGTTTTTGAACTGCGGCGAAAGCTGATGCGCATTTTATTATTATCAAAAACGCCACCATAAATCTGACTGTTTCCGACATCTAAAGTTAAAATCATAAATTCACCTCGTTGGACAAAGCTTGGATTAATCCCATGGAAAGTTGATCAACATTTTCATATTTTAATGGGTCTTTAAATCCCCATAAGGTGAATTTGTGAAAACCCTTATCCTTATCGATATCTTGAACATCGTTATGAACAACAAAATCAGCATCCTTCATCAGTTTTTGAATTTTTTGAAGGGCAGCGTCTTCAGTTGAGTGGCTGGTTAATTTAAAGCCAATTACTTTTAGAGTTGGATTTGAGGAGTAGGTTTTTAGTTTTGAAATCAGCTTTGGGTTGACCTTTAATTGCAAGCTGATGTCTTGGCTAGAGTCTAATTTGCCTAAAGCGGTCACAGTTTTTCCATTAGCAGTGACAGAGCTAATAGAGAAATCACCGACGGCGGCGGCATGGATAACGTGTGTGAAAGTTTTGTTTTTTAAAAGCTTCTGCAAACTGTCATCAATACTTTTGTAATCTGTAAAAGTTGTTACTGGAAAGTCGCAAGGCTGTGGGATCACTGTATGATGAGCTTTTAAGAGCTCGACATCATAGCCTGCATCGAACAAATTGCGGGCTAACTTGTAACCGGTTTGCCCCGTGCTGGAATTGGAAAGGAAGCGAACATTATCGATATTTTCTTGGGTTCCACCAGCTGTGATTAAAATCTTGATGGCCGTAGCAGGAGTTACTTTCACCACATGCGCTGTTGGATTCTTAGGCTTCAACGGAAGATGGTTTTCAATGGCTTCTAGAATTTGATCTGGTTCTAGTAATCTGCCATAACCAGTTTCGCCGCAAGCTAAGATCCCTGACGCGCTATCAAGAATTTGCAAACCCATACCCGTTAGTTTTTTAACAGAATCTTGAGTGGCAGGATGTTGATACATGGCTGTATTCATCGCCGGCGCCACAAGAAATGGTTTTGAAAAATCATGGGCCAAAAAAAGGCTTGAAGCTAAGTCGGAAGAAATCCCTAAAGCCATTTTATTGATAAAATCCGCTGTCGCTGGCGCCACAATGACAAGATCTGCCCATCTGGCCAGGTGGATATGATCCATCACATTACCAGCTAAAAAAAGATCACTGATCACGGGTTTTCCTGTCAGTCCTTCGATCGTAGCATTACCAATAAATTTCAACGCTGATGCCGTGGCCACAACTTGAACCTCATGACCTTTTTGCGCCAGCTTTGAAATAACTTGGCAAGCCTTATAGCAAGCAATGGATCCACTCATAATAAAAAGAATTTTAGAGCGCGACATTATCAATTAACCTCACATCATTTAAATGTACGGCCACAAATCGCCGTCCATCTCGGTCTTCGACATAATCAATTTTAAAGCCATCAGTTGTTAATTTTTCTGCGGCGTCCTCTGCAGACTTACAATTTACGATTCTTTGATAAATAAGTGGCGCTAGATTTTGGCGATCGGCCTCTGACAGCCTTGTGTTTCGGGAACTCATAGCTAAGCCATTTTTTTCGCGAACCGTAGGAACTGGAACCACAGCGACGTTCATAAAAAAAGCCTGGGTCATTCCACGAATCAGTTGCAACTGCTGATAATCTTTTTCGCCAAAGTAAGCTTTGCTAGGTTCAACGACTTGGAAAAGCTTCATCACGACAGATAAGACGCCATCAAAATGGCCGGGACGGTTTTTTCCACATAAAGATTTTGAAAGGTCCGTTTCCACTAATTTAAATTTATAATCATCGGGATACATAAGATTTTTAGTTGGAGCAAAAACCACATCAACGTTGTTCTTTCGTGCAATTCCTAAATCTTGTTCCCAGGTAACAGGATACTTTTCGAAATCTTTAGGATCATTAAATTGGGTCGGATTGATAAAAATACTTAAAACAGAAATAGAATTTTCTTCTCTCGAAATTTTAAGAAGCTGCTCATGCCCAGCATGCAACGCTCCCATAGTAGGAACGAAACCCACAGAGTTATCAACATCGTTTCCGACGGATTTTCTCCATTGTTTCATTTCTTGGGGCGTTTGAATCAGCTTCATGAGTAAGTCTCATCGGTTTTAGGGAAGTTTTCACTTTTTACGTCCTGATCAAATTGATTAAAAAGATCTTTGAACGTTTCGCAGGCATCAAAATACCGTCGAACAAATTTTGGCTTAAATTGTTTTTGAAAACCCAAAAGATCCTGCAGAACTAAAACCTGTCCATCCATGTCAGAGCCTGCGCCTATGCCAATGGTTGGGATGTCTAAATCTTTTGTGATCAGTGATCCTAAAATTGAAGGAACACATTCTAGAACCACTGAAAAACAGCCGGCGTCTTGTAAATCCATGGCCTGCTTGCGAATTTTTTCTTGGGCCTTTTTTTCACGGCCTTGAACTTTGTAACCACCCAATTGGTGCACTGATTGTGGAGTCAGGCCTAAATGTCCCATAACAGGAACACCAGAATCGACCATGTGACGGACTAATTCCAGATTGCCATCGGCACCTTCAAGTTTGACGGCCTGAGCCCCTGCTTTCATCAGTTTTTCAACGGCATCCATATTCGATTTCAAATCTTTCCGGTAGCTTAAAAATGGAAGGTCAGCGATCACCAGCTTTTTAGGAGCGCCGCGAACCACAGCCGCCGTGTGCAAAGCCATCATATTCACGCTGGCTTTTAACGTTGTTGGAAAACCGTGCATCACCATGGCAGAAGAATCACCCACAAGTAAAGCATCAAGGTTTGTCTCATTTAAAATTTGCGCAAAACTAAAATCATAACAAGTCAGAACCGAAATCTTTTTCTTTTTTGATTTCATTTCTTGGAATTCTAGAATGTTCATTGGTAGGCCTCCACAAAGGCAGAATAAACGTTTTGAAATGGGTCTTTATCCAGGGCTTTTAAATTAGCTTGAATCGTCGCAAGATCTTTGCGAACAAGCGGTCCGGTTAAAGCGCTTCGACCTTGACGATTAAAATTTTCAACAATTTTTTCTAAATAAATTTGTGCCGCGTCCGGCGGTAGTCCTAAATCTTTGAAGCCTTCACTCATTTTCGCCCAAAGCAGAATGGGAAAGTTTCCACCCAGAACACAAAGAGCATGGTACAAAGCTTTGTTTTCAGGAGAAATAATTGTAAATTTATTTTTTAATCCGGGAATCAAATCACTTAACTCCTGGGCACCTGTGATTACAAAATGAATTTTTTCATAATCTTCTAGTTTGTAAAGCTCTGGCCCGAAGCTCATTAGGGGATGCGCTGCAAAAGTCCTTGGTAAACTAAGGGCACCAGAAAAATGAATAATTTTTTTTGAGGGATCCTTCAGATGCTGATAAATAAATGGCTCCAAAGCTGAATCGCTGATGGCTAACAAAATATGGCCGGCTTCAGAAATTAGATGACTTAGAAGCTCAAGATCTTGTGAGCGATTCCATGTTGAAAATGAAATATTTTTTTGTTGAAAATAGAATTGGAGATGTCGAGAAAGTCGGCCGGAGCCAATCAATAAAGTTTTCATCTGTGGTACCTGTCCTTTGGGGATCAAGTCCTCGTTAAAATAAAAGTTAAGTCAAAACTACACTAAAAAGGTCGCTGTCTAAAATTTCTTGATCAGATCAACGCCTCAGCACTCAATTTATCAAATTCATGCAAGAAAGCAAGAGCCGTTGCAGAGGCCCTGTAAGCATGTTAATTAGGCGCCATGAAGTATTTAAAATGGACCCTCCTTGGTATTCTGGTGGCTGTGGGCGTAGCGACGACGCTTTATTTTGGTCTTCAGCCCCGATCGCTTCCAAAAATAAAAGCCAGTCTTTTGGCAAACCCTGAAAGAATGGGTGAGGCTGTGGCTCAGCGGCTGTGGCAAGAAATCCAAGGGGCTGATCTTATTTTCCTGGGTGTTGAGCCCGGCAACGCGGATCACTTAAAACTTTGGAAGCGATTTTTAGAGGTTCTACCTGCAAACCAAAAATATGCGCAAGTTCTGATCGAACCAGGTCTAGAGGGTAAAAATTTAATTTCATATAATGAAGAAATCGATCTTCAAAAAGAGATGGATCGCTTCAAAGTGGGAATTAAAAAAGCGAAAGAAAATAAGATTCGTGTGGCGATCATCGTTCCATCCATTTATTCCAGCCAAAGTATTCCCGATAACCCAGTCCATCGTTTTAAACAAGATTCAGAATTTTCACCACTGAGTCTGTCAATCGCTGTACCCACCATCAGCCGCGACGAAGAATCAGAAGTTACCTATCCTTGCGCTAGCGGATCTGAGGATTCTGCAGGTCTTGCATCGTGGGGATGTTTGATTCAAACAAAGTCCCGAGGTCTGTACCGAAAAAAATGGGAGCCTGGAAAGTATTTAGGCTTGATGGATCAAATCGGAGAAAAAGATTACTTAGTTTTGATCCGAAAAGTGCCGTCAAAATAAATTAAGACTTTGAATGGTCCAGCTGGACTTACCTCAATATTGAAGATCTTTTTTATGCATGATAAATTTGGTCGATGAAAAGACTTAAGCTTGTTTTCGGATTAATATTTTTTTTGACCTTAAATGCACAGGCCAGCGTCAGTTCGTCTAACTATTTGGGCCTTTACTATACTGACAACGCGAATTTTGAAAAAGACCAGAAGCATTCAGATTTTTACCTCAATCTTTCCACTGTTAATACAATTTCCAATGAAGAATGGAAATGGCGAATTCGGCTGGGGTATTTCGATTATGCAAAAGAGAATCAAAATGATCTTCTATCTGGTCAGGTTTCTGGACATTACATGCTGGTTCCGGGAGCGCGCTCGACAGAGCTTTATTTAAAATTGCTTTTTCAAAATTATTTAGCAAGTCAGGTTTCAGGCTCAACGGATGCCAGTTATAACTACTCTGGTATTGAGCTAGGGACGGAACATAATTTTGAACTTAAAAACGAAGCAAGTTTTAAGCTACATCCTTATTATCAACAAAGAAACTATTCGAACTTAAATCAGCGAAAAGATCAGCAAATAGGTGGAATTTTAACTTTTGATAAAGAGTGGAATAAAAAAACTTATGTCTTTGCTGAAGGCGAAGTCGGCTTTTTAAGCTCAAGTTTAAGTGAGTACAGTAAAAACTTTCTAATTATTAGTGTCGGTGGAGATCATAAGCTTGATGGCGATTGGGCCTTGGAAGGCAGCCTGGCTCTGCAATCGGCCACTTACACGTCGCGAACGACCACTCAAGTGATTGCCGGAACCAGCAGGAAAAAAGGTAATATCAGCACTGAAACTGTGCCAGAAACCACAAGTAATTTGACGCTTAATTTTTCTGGGATTCGACAAATCACTGAAGAGTTTAAATTTCGAACTGGTTGGACTTTGATCAATCAAAATTCACGCAGTGGCGATGAAACTTATGCAGCAAATATTATTTATGGACAACTGAACTATAACTTTTAGGAGGATGTATGGGAAAATTTTTGTCTTTGATCGCATTTGTGGGCTTAAGTCATTTAGTATGTGTACCAGCATATGCCGAAGAAGTTGAGGCTCCTGAAAAAGCTGAAGCGCCTGAAAAGTCTGAAGGGTCTGATACAAAGAAGGCCAATTGGAATGCGGAAGTTCAGAAAAAATATAATCTGACAGACGCGCAAATGGAAAGCATGACAACTAAAGGCATGAAGGGTCCTGAGTTAGCAAAGGTAGCTCAGCTGGCTGAAAGCTCAAAGAAGCCAATCGCTGAAATCGTAGCTATGCGAACCGAACAAAAAATGGGCTGGGGAAAAATTGCTAAAACTCTTGGTGTTGCACCAAAAGAGCTAGGCCAAGCCGTTTCGGGAATGCACCATGACAAACACGAGGACAAACGCGAAGACAAGCGTGAAGACAAGCGTGAAGACAGAGAAGCTCGCCGTCAAGAGCACGACATGAAAAAAGAAGAAAGAGGCAATAAAGGAAAAGGTCCTTCGCACTAATTCCGCAAATTATTTACGGGGCCGCATCAATAGCTTTAGCTGAGCGGCCGCTGTAAAATAAAGTCAGAATGTTTCCTAATAAACAAAAAGTGATGCCAAGAAGTAAAAAAGGCGTCACCTTTAAATTTTCAAAAAGCGAAGATAGCAAAACAGCAATGACCGGTGACACTAAAGTAGTGTAAACCGCTCGCTCAGCACCGATTTTTCCAACCAAATAGCTGTAGGCGCCAAACGCGATGACTGTTCCAAAAAGACTTAAATAAATCAAAGTACCCCAAAAGCTTGCATGAGTGGGCAAAGAAAAAACCTGAGAAAATACCAAGCAAAGAATTCCAGTAAAAATAGTTCCGTACAGCATGCCCCAAGCATTGGCTGCCATCACAGGAACTTTCATCACATGATTTTGGTGCGAAAACATATTTCCTGCTGAGGCAAAAAATACAGCAACAAGCCCAATACCAACACCCATCAAACTTTTTGGATCGCCATTAAACTTTGAAATGTCTTCGTAAAATAAAAAGAAAACCCCAAGCATTCCAATAAAAGATCCGTAAACCACATTCTTATGAATTTTCTTTTTAAAGAAAATCCGAAGTCCTAAAATATTAAAATGAATCATGGTCGTATAGACCAAGGCAATGACCGCAGAGGTTGCATACTTTTCTGCTTGGTAAGTTAAAATATAATTCAGAGAAAAATTGCAGATCCCTTGGAAAAAGAAAATTTGGTGATTCACTTTTCCGTAACGTAATGTTTTTTTCAAAAATAAATGGAGTAAAAATAAAATCGCACTTGCAATCACGAAGCGATAAAAAACTCCCACTAACGGAGAGACCGAATCGATTTGAAATTTGATTGCAAGCCAGGTGGATCCCCAGATCAGGGAACAAAGTAAATATAAAAGTAGATCAATCCTCGTCTTCGTAAGCTTTTTCCTTGTCGTCGTCATCCTCATCATCATCGTCTTCGTCGTCTTCATCCTCGTCATCTTCATCATCAAGATCGTCAGATGTTTCGATTTTGATCAGCCAACCCTCTTCCATAGGATCATCTTGGATCAACTCTGGAGACTCAATCACTTGCGAATTAATTTCAGTCACAACGCCGTCAACGGGAGAATAAATATCCAAGGGTCCGTCATCAGTTTCAATAGTGCCCAGCACAGTGTCAGATTCGATTTTTTCACCTTCAGGAGGCAGATCAATCGACAGAATTTCTTCAAAATCTTCAAGGGCAGTCTCATTAATTCCAATGGTTACAATGCCATCTTCTTTTTTGTACCACATATAACCCATGAAATTTCTAACTTCGCCGGCCAATTCGCTCATAAGGACTCCTCAAAAATCTAAGGCTTTAGTTTTATCGATGATTTAAATAGCCATCAAGTAAAAGCTAAAAAAAAGGCGAGCGGTTAAGGCTCGCCTTGTCGAAAAAATGAAGCTTTGAACTAGATATCGTAATAAAGGTGAAATTCATAAGGAACTGGTCGCTGCTGAATGGGGCGAATTTCTTTATCAATTTTGTAATTGATCCAAGTGTCCAATAAGTCCTCACTAAACACGTTTCCTTTTTTAAGGAAGCTGCCACCTTCGCGAAGGGCCATTAAGCTTTCCTCTAATGTTCCTGGAATTGACGGAATCTTTGCAGCCTCTTGAGGAGGTAAGCCGTAAATATCCTTGTCCAAAGGATCACCCGGATGAATCTTGTTAATAATCCCATCAAGGCCAGCCATTAAAACTGCCGCTTCAGCTAAGTAAATATTGGCTGAAGGATCGGGTGTTCTAAATTCAATCCGCTTGGCTTTTGGATTTGGGCCCGAATTTGGAATTCGAATAGCTGCAGATCTATTTTTAAAGCTGTAAGCCAACTTAATCGGAGCTTCAAAGCCAGGGACCAAGCGCTTGTAAGAATTCGTCGTTGGATTGATCAGGCCACACAAAGCAGGAGCATGTTTTAAAACACCACCAATATAATAAAGAGCCATTTCAGAAAGACCCGCATACTTATTTCCGGAGAAAAGATTTTTACCATCTTTCCATAAGGAAACGTGCATATGCATTCCAGAGCCATTATCACCGAACAAAGGTTTTGGCATAAAAGTGACGGTTTTTCCGTGCCGGCGGGCCACGTTTTTAACGACATACTTAAACCACATCATGGTGTCGCCCATGTGCAAAGCATCTTCAAAACGGAAATT
>JAYWDA010000474.1:0-2883 GCA_043780105.1 Pseudobdellovibrionaceae bacterium
CTTCTCGGTGATGAACGCTGTGCCACTTGTTGCCTATGTAAGCCCAGACGGCAAAATCCGCGCGTGAAACCAAGTGGCTGAGATCAACATAGCCTTCATGATCGAGATACTTTGTTTTTAAGAAGCCATTATCGTAACCAACAATTTTTAAACGTTGGGCTTTTGGAATTGTCGTGATCAAGGTGGATTCATGACTTGGTTTTTTACGTAAAAAAGTGTCGATCAAGTTTACAAAAACGCCGGCATCTTCGTTTTTAGCTTTCAAATCAGTGATGGGCATCCACCCAAGAGTTTTTCTTGCGGGCTCGCGAACCTTGGCCCAAGAGCCTTGAATTTCTAAAATCTCAACCTCTTGGTCTTTTGATAAAAGCCCTAATGGGTTGGATGTGCTCTGCTGACTCTCCAGCAGAGCCGAATTTTTTGCTAGTTGTGCCACGGAGACGCATTGAATCTCTTGAATCAGCTGATGTCCTTCAATTGAAAACTCTTTTTTATTCCAGGAAATTTTTAAGGAATGATGGAATTCCTGACTTTTAAGTCGGTTTTCCAAATCTTGCCTGGGAGCCTGCCCTGACGAGAAATGGCTTTGTAGATTCCGATAGAATGGAATTGCCAGCTTATCTTGTGGCACGGCAAAGGCCCTACCTTGCAGCGCGAAAATGAGGAAAAACAAAATGGCAAACAAACGGGATCTTAAAACCACCATAGTCCTTATTTTCACTGAGGATGAGCGCCTTGCCTAGACCAGAAGTTTTGACAATGCACCGTCCATAAGTCATAGCTTAAGGACCTTTAAAATTCAGGAGTGAGCCAGGTATGGAAATCAAATCAGTTGGAGTGATCGGCGCGGGACAAATGGGAAACGGCATAGCACAAGTGGCGGCCCAAAATGGTTATCAAGTGCTGATGATGGATGTTTCAGGAGCTTCGTTAGAAAAGGGTCTAGCCACCATCTCTGGAAGCTGCGACCGCATGATTAAAAAAGGGACGATCACTGAAGCGGATAAAAAAAATCTGCTGGCGAAGATTAAAACCACTTCAAAGATGGTGGATCTTAAAGACTGCGACCTAGTGATCGAGGCTGCAACCGAAAATATTGATTTAAAATTAAAAATTTTTAAAGAGATCGACGAAGTAGTCCAAAGTAATGCGCTTCTTGTTTCAAACACATCTTCAATTTCAATCACAAAAATCGCAGGCGTCACAAAAAGACCATCAAAAGTCGCTGGCATGCATTTTATGAATCCAGTGCCTTTGATGAAACTCGTCGAAGGCATTCGCGGGTTACAAACTTCCGATGAGACTTTTTCGGCGGTGAAAGCTGTCGCTGAAAAAATGGGAAAAGTTTTTGTTGAAAGCAATAAAGATATGCCAGGGTTTATCGTGAACCGAATTCTAATGCCGATGATTAACGAAGCTGTCTACACGCTTCATGAAGGTATTGCTGAGGCCGCGGCCATCGATGAAGCGATGAAGCTTGGAACAAACCAACCGATGGGACCACTGACCTTGGCAGACTTTATCGGTCTTGATACTTGCCTGGCGATTATGAATGTCCTGCACGAAGGACTGGGCGATTCTAAGTATCGACCTTGTCCACTGCTTGTGAAGTACACCGAAGCAGGATGGCTAGGACGAAAAACAGGCCGAGGATTTTATACCTATGAGGCAAAAACATGAATTCAAGTTTTCAAACTTTAAAACTCGAAAGTAATCCCCAGGGCGTTTGGACTTTAAAGCTCAACCGGCCTGAAGCGATGAATGCGCTTAATTCACAGTTACTGAATGAAATGGCTGATGCCTTAAGAACCATTGGCGAGCTTGATTTTGAACATGCTAGGGCTTTAATTATCACAGGCGAAGGCGAAAAAGCGTTTGTGGCTGGTGCTGATATTCGTGAAATTTCTTTGTTGGATGAAGACTCAGCAAAAAATTTTGCTGACCGGGGACAATCAATTTTTCAAGAAATTTCGCATTTAAAAATTCCGGTGATTGCAGCTGTGAACGGTTTTGCTTTAGGTGGTGGCCTCGAGCTTGCGCTGGCTTGTGATTTTATCATTGCCTCCGACAATGCAAAAATGGGTTTACCAGAAGTCACTTTAGGTTTGATTCCAGGATTTGGTGGAACAGTTCAATTGTCTCGAGCTGTGGGATTGAGAAAAGCCCGCGAATTAACTTTCACTGGCGATATGATCACAGCGGCAGAGGCTCACAAAATGGGCTTAGTAAACCACGTGGTCCCGCAAGCAGAACTGCTGCCGACTTGTCATGCCATCATCGCGCGTATCTTACAAAGAGCACCGATGGCGATAGCTCACGCAAAAAAATCAATCAATCAATCTTGGGATTTAGATACCGATGAGGCGCACAGAAATGAATCAAGACATTTCGCCGATTTATTTCGCGGCGCCGATGTTGGCGAAGGAACAAAAGCTTTCTTAGAAAAAAGAAAGCCACAATTTAAAGGTTTATAAAATATGAAACCACTGAAAAATTCTGTTCGCATTGTCACGGCCGCAGCCCTTTTTGATGGCCATGATGCCAGTATCAATATTATACGAAGAATCCTCCAAGAGTTCGGCGCTGAAGTGATTCACTTGGGTCACAACAGGTCTGTCAGTGATGTCGTGAAAGCCGTGTTACAAGAAGGCGCGCAAGGGGTCTGTATCAGCTCGTATCAGGGCGGGCATATGGAATATTTCAAGTACGTCAAAGACCTGCTGGATGCCGCAGGAGCGGGCTATGTAAAAATTTTTGGCGGCGGCGGTGGCGTCATCGTTCACCAAGAAAAACGGGAATTAGAAGCTTATGGGATTGCCCAAATATTTCATCCAGATGATGGAAGAAAATTAGGGTTAGAGGGCATGATTCGCACGACCGTCG
>JAYWDA010000475.1:0-4801 GCA_043780105.1 Pseudobdellovibrionaceae bacterium
GATTCGCAGGGCTTCTTTTCGAGACCTCGGAAGTTTTTTGAACGGGCAAAGCAACTTTCTTTTCCTGAACTCCAACGGATGAGCATCCTAAAAAACCAAAGCACAGAATAAGAAAAATTGAATTGGTTGTTGCCATTAGCTTTGCCATACCATCACCCCTTGGGAATTAAGTCGAATCCAATTATGAGAATCTCCCACATAGATAGCAAGGCCAGGTCGGTAATCTACGACTCAGAAATTGAATTTGAATCCTGAGCTTTTGTCGAGGACTGGCACCCTAACTGCAATAACTAATATAAAAGGGGCTCGCATCATGCGGGCTGTAATATATGCCCAATAGAGTGGTTGAAGTGACATTTTGTGTCGGCCTCTGTCTAGGAGCTTTACTGCTTTCAGGCGGCGCATGGGCTCAAGGGTCGACGTCAACTCAGCAAACCGCCGTGGTTATTCCTAAAGTTGAAAAAACGTGGTCGACGAGTGCCAGCTTATCTAAAGCTACGAGCTTGAATAACTACCAGGATGGCACGCAAACCGAATCTGTGGATTCTTTAGTAGCGGCTTCGTACAAAATATTTAAAAATTATTCTTTATCCACGCTTGTTACTTACTCAAATGATCTGCGTAAGCCTGAAATTTCAGATTGGAGTGATACTCCCATTATTTTTGCCCCTAGTTCCTGGGCCATCAGCCGAACTTTTAAATTTTCGCCTTCATTCTTTGTCGTGGCACCAACTTCAAAAGATTCAAGAGTTCGACAAAGTATGCAAGTCGCAGCTGGAGCGGGCCTTGGATTTGGCTTTAACGAGGGAATTTTAATTCCTGGTTTGTCTTTAGGAACAAGCCTTAGCTTAAGTCGTTTATTTCACGAATACGAAACCGCCCTCGACGGTAAAGTAAATTCACAATACTCATCCAAACAATCGATTTCTGGAGTCTACAGTTTAAAGAAATTTTCATTAACTTTAGAAGTTCTGCACAGAAATAGCATGACCTATCAAGGAAATTTAAAAGAAGCTTTTGAGCACACAGAAGAATTAGGCTTTGCCGTGAGTGATCATTTTAGCCTAGCGATCGGGCATGGTCTGCATGGATCAGTTTATAAAGCCAATGCACAGGATACAAATTTATCTTTAATTAACGAAAATGATTCAAAAGTTTATGGAGCAGTATCAGCTATTTTTTAAAAGTGAATGCATACAAGGGAGAAACGTCATGAAGAAAAGTACATTCAAACAAGCGGCGCAAAAATTTATTATCTTGTCCGCATTTGTGGCATTGGCAACAAGCTGTACTAAGAAAAGAGACGCCAGTCTTCCTGAAGACCTTGCTCCTACCGTATTTAGCTTAGCCGAGTTCGGTGACGCTCAACCTGAAAATAGTGGCAACCAAATTAGGACTCTGAATGCAAATACCGAGCTCAGCTTTGGCGAACAAGCTAAGGCCAGCAACGAAAAAGGTCTGGTCGCTGTTGATTCAGATGATCTTAATGTTTCAGACCGACTTAAATTTATGTTCGCAAAACTCGAAATTCCAGGAAAGATCAACAACCAGTACAAAGTAACTTTCGCCGTTGACCGGGAATACCTGACGGCCTTTAAAGTTGTTGATAATATCGATGAGCTTTCCATTCTTGAAAAAGCTTTAGCTATGACTCCTGGCCAAGTAAAAGCCCAATTAGCCATTCAAAAAACTCAAGATCAAAAAGAAGTCAAAACTCTAATTTCGCAAATTAAAGATGCTAAAAAATCAACGCCTCTTTTAGTTCCTATTTTTAAATACAAAGTGACTGACTATGGAATCTTACGTCGAACAAAAAATGAGCTTAAAGAAGAAACATCAGTCTTAGCTTTAACGAAAACAGACTGGTCGCAAGCGACTCATATTGTGATTGGCATTAGGACCGCGGACCGACTTGCGATCACCGTGACCGCTGATAAAAAAGAAGAACTGAATCAAGTTTTTGTGATGAACGCTATCGATAACAAAGTCATGGCCGCTTCGACTCTAAATCAAGAGCTTGGAATTTCAACGAACTTAAAACCTGATACGCAAATTTTGACCCGACTAGGATCGGAAAGTTTAATTATTTATGAAATAACAAACTCGGAATCTGGGGACCTGACTGAGTCCGAAAAACAAACTTTAAAAAATAACGGTAGAACTTCACGGGTTGAAAAATGCGGCGATGATGTTAAAAAGCTTGCGAGCGATGCCAATCGTGAAAAATGCGTTATTATCAGCCGCTTAACTTACCCCATTAGCTATGTTGTTCCGTCATTACCAGAAGTGAATTATGAAGGAAGCAAATCAAACGCCATCGAATTTAAGCCTGTCATTGCAAAAAATAGCGCAGGACTTGTTAAGATCGTTAAAAATTCCATTCCAACAATGGTGAGCTCTTCGAATCTGGATTCAAAAATAATTGATCCAAGATATTCTATGAAGGTTTCAGAGATCGCCGGCAAAGAATTTTTCTTTAGAAGAACTTTTGAACAGGCCACTTCAACAGCTAAATTCGTTGCTGGAATGATGGGTGATGTTCAATTGGTAAAGTTTGAACTTCAAGAAAATCGCCTTGTTGTTAAGAAAACTCAGCAAGTGATCAACTTTAAAAAAGATCAAACTTCACTGGATCAAGAAGAAGTCATGGCTTTTCCTGTCCAGTACTTCAGAGAAATTAAAACAGATGGCGCTGGCAGCCTTTTAGCCACTTCACAATTTGTGACCGCATCAAAAGATAATGCCGAAATTATTCAACTGGATTGGTCACATAATACGATCCCTGTTTTAAACTCCCCCCTTGCCTTCTATGCCGACGGTCAATGCTTTAGATCTGTCAATGATCAAAATATTACTGATTTGGATCAGCGTTTAGGAACAAATGGAATGCTGAGCTTTTCCTATACATACTCGGTCACTTTAGATCCTGCTTGCGCTTCACAATTTGATGGAATTGAAGACTACAACGGACCTTCAAAATTTGCCCTTGTTCAAGGAATCAAAGAAAGACTTTCCTTTAAATTAAATGATGGAAAAACAGACAAATCTTATGTTCCCAACGTACCTTTCACAGCTCAAAATGCTTTAGGGTACGGAGTTTTCACGAATGGAAATTTAAAACCTTCCCAAAATGGCCTTTACGGCCGTGAAGGTTCACAACTTGATCTTCCCGCTTCTCATGATTTTAGAAATGGCAAAGTAATCACTTACACCATCGGTGGACTACCAGAAAATGAGGGTCGTTACTTGACCTTGAACAAAGGTGAAAAAGTTGATCTTCGTGAAATTTATATTCAACTTTCAAAAGAAGTGATCGAAGAGTGGAATAAGGCCCTTCATCGATCTTTTGCAGGCACTCCTCTAGATCGGGCCGGCGATTATATTAACTATGTCGTCAATGGCGAAAATGGCTTAAATGCAAAATTGGGTGATTTGGATCGTCACTTTATTTGGTTTGAAAACACGGTGAACACAAATTTTGGTATTCTTGGAGTTTCTCAAGCAGGCACAAACCCACGATCGGGCATCATCACAGCTGACGCAGTGATTATTTATTCTGCAAATATAAACTATTACATTGAGTACGAACGCCGCAATTTAAAATTGCTTCGCGAATATAATAAAAAAATTGAGGCTTTGAAAAAAGCCGGTCAAAAAGAATTAGCCGCCGAAGAAGCAGCCGCTCATTCAAATTCATCTCAACAAAAACTGGGCAGCTCTCAATCTCCAGTTGAAAACAGAGTTGGTTATATTAATAAGCTGGTTTCTTACATCAAAGGTCCGCAAAGACTTAAAACTTTAACTTCGAAACAGATGACCAGGGCGATTCCAAGAGTTCAAGCTTTAGGACAATCACTTAAATCAGGAATTGCTTTAGAAAAAACTTTGGATGCCAACATTGCAGAAACCGATAAAGCTTATATTCACAGAATTGTAAAAGCAGCCTTGAATCTTGATTCTGGAGAAAAAAGTTTAGAAAATATTGAACAAATCACTGCGCAAGAGATTTTAAAATCTTATGCAAACTCAAGTTTAATGTCGGACCTTGAAAAAGCGGCGTTAAGAGACAAAATTCAACTCTTAGCCATGAGAAAAAGGCTGATCGCCATGTCTAAAAACAGACCCGGCTGCTTAACCATGTTTCGAGAATCTTTAGGAGAGCAGTACGCAACCATGAGTTTTGCAGAAGCCATAAAAGTGGCCATGAAGCCGACCTTGGCGCATGAAATGGGCCATTCTTTAGGGTTAACCCATAACTTTATTGCCTCAACTGATAAAAATAATTTTAATTTCAGCGATGAAAAAGGCGATATCAGAAATTATTCTTCAGTCATGGATTACATGGTTGAAAGCCAACAAAAATATGCTGGTCCTGGACCCTATGATGTTTTTGCGCTTAGAGCCGCCTACACAGGCCTTTTAGAAACTGACAAAGGACTTATTTCTGTCGATAAATTAAAAGCCTCGGCGGGTGGGACTTGGACCTCATTAACTTCTATGTTGAATCAAAGTTCGCCTGTTAAAAAATATAAATATTGTACGGACATTGACGTTGGCTGGGAACCCGCTTGTCAACGCCATGATTTAGGGACCTCTGCTTCAGAAATCGTTTCAAATATTATTAAAGATTATAACGAAGCTTATATTGTCGCTTACCATGATTACGATCGTTTAAAGTTTGATTTCGAAGCTAAAATTTCAGCTTTTTCAAGGGCTGTCGATTCAGTTCTTAAAGCACGGCAATTTATGGATGAAACCTTTTACAAAGCCATTACAAGATCTGCACCTCAAGAACAAATTC
>JAYWDA010000476.1:0-3296 GCA_043780105.1 Pseudobdellovibrionaceae bacterium
CTCCCTCATATTTAAAATCTCCTAAAATTGAAATTCCTGCGGCCCGTGCATGAATTCTAATTTGGTGATTTCTGCCCGTCAGTGGCCTGGCCTGCCAAAGCTCATAACCAGATTGTCTTTTCAAAACATTAAGTTCAGTTTTTGCTTCTTGATCTTTGCCTTTATGGACAATGGCTTGGTCGATGATAAACTGATCTTTTTTTGATGGGGCAGAAGTTATAAACCAATAGGTTTTTTTGACCTGCCGCTTGAAAAAAAATTCTGCATATTTTTTTGCGGCCTCAGGTGATTTCCCAAATATAATCACACCCGTCGTTGTTTGGTCTAATCTATGAATAATATAAAATCGGCGGCCAAAATTTTTCTCACAAATTTCAATCAAGCCGTCTTGAACAAAGTCTCCGTGTTCGGCTTTAGACTCATTGGTGTGACTGTTAAGACCGTAAGGTTTATCTATGGCTAGAATATCATCGTCTTCATAAAGGACGCTCAAAAGATAATCATTCAGCCTTAAAAAATTCAAATTCGTAAATTCCTTAGATTTCAATATTGCGGAAAGCCGCAGAGTCTTCGTCGTACTCAACAAGCTGGCCCGATTCTAAATCGAAATAAATTCCCATAACGACAAGCCCTCGATCATTTATTGCGGCTTGAACAAAAGGAAAAGTACGTAAATTATTTAGTGAGGTAATAATAGCCTCCTGTTCACCGTGGCGACACAGGGTCTCTTCGTCTTCACCTTTATATTTTGCTAGGACTCGGTCTTTGGCATCCTGTGCGATGCGAACCCATTGCTCAACAAAACTATCTTCTTTTTTAGAATCATTCAGCATCAAAGCTCGAATCCCACCACACTGTCGGTGCCCAAGCACAATAACATTTTCAACTTTTAAATTTACGACAGCAAATTCAATGGCCGCACTGATACCATGAAAACCGCCCCCTGTTTCAAAAGGGGGAACCAAGTTTGCTACATTTCGAACAATAAAAAGCTCACCCGGCCCGGCCGACGTTATAATAGCAGGATCAACTCTGGAATCGCTGCAGCCGATAATAAGTGTTTTGGGACTTTGGCCGCCTGATGAAAGGCGTTGATAAAGCGGATGTTCATTCGCGAAATATTTATCGTGAAACTTGCGGAACCCTGCCATCAACCTAAGAATTTCGGTTTTGCCCATAAGGTCTAGTACCTTAAAAGATACAGATAATGAACAAATTTTTGGTTTTTCCACCCAATCAAAGGACCAGCCACCAGTCTAGGAGGAGAAATGCCTACTAGACGTGATAAAATTGTACCCGACTGGACGGTGTTCTGAAATAGGAATGATTAGGCGGTGGTTTAAAAATTGCTTTTTGATAAAGTCACTCAGAAAAAGGGGGCCGATATGATTCCCGTTCAAAGTGTTATAAAAGCTTACAAGGCGACCGGTAATATTACTAAAGCTCCTGAACCCAAACTTGATATCAAAACAGAGGGTGAAACATACCGTGACAAAGTATCTAAAAACGTTAAAAAAAGTTTTGCTGATCTTCTTCAGCAAAAGCTGAAACCTTAGTAATCCCACCAGACATTGGTCCGTGACTTCCACTGTTTCTTTTTTTGCATAGGCTGGTCTAATGCCTGATAAAATTTTTCCGACGATTTCTGTAGAGGTTGAAAAACAAACTGTGACCACAGGAAACATCGCTAGCGAGGCGTCAAATGTAGCTGAAAAGAGCAAAGAATTTTCCGGCCGAATAGCCTCTGTTGCAAAAATGGCGCAAGAGACCCAAGAGCTCGTGCAAAGCACTCAAAAATACTCAGGGGATCTGACCGACATATCTGTTGAGCTCAGCAAAATTATTAAATAGCTTAAAAAGCCTTATTACTTTGAATGCCCATCCAAAAGGTGGGTATTTTTTTTAGGGATTTGCCCCTTTATCTGGGGACTTAGAGATTTCTGTAGGGCTCGGCCTTAAAAAAATGTAGAGTCCCTGCCATGAATACATTTTCAGACTTTAATATGCTTCCGTCATTGGCTCAAACTTTGGTTAAGCAACGCCTTTTTAAGCCCACCGAAATCCAAACTAAAATTATTCCTGCCATGATGGAAAAAAAATCTGTCGTGGGAATTTCTGAAACCGGAAGCGGCAAAACCTTGGCCTACGCGCTTCCTTTACTGCATATGCTAAAAAACTTGGAAGCCCAGGACAATCCTATCACAGAACACAGCTCTCCCCGCGCGATCGTCATGGTTCCCACCCGCGAGCTTGGAGAGCAAGTTTCAAAAGTTTTTAAAACACTCACTCACGATACAAGATTACGAGTTCGACCCGCCCTAGGCGGAATGGCGCTTGAACAAGCTCGGCGAAATGTGGCTAACCCTTTTGAAATTTTACTAGCAACGCCTGGTCGCTTAGTTCAATTGATGGACATGGGGCTTATTCATCTAACTGATGTTCGCATGTTAATTTTTGATGAAGCCGATCAAATGCTGGATCAAGGATTTTTACCGGACTCAAATTTTATTGTCGCCGCCTGTCCGAGTGTTCTTCAGATGGGATTATTTTCTGCAACTGTTTCGCCTTCGGTGCAAGAGCTGATGAATACACTTTTTAGATCCGCTGAAGTGGTGCGCAGTTCAGGAAGCGGCAAAGTTGTGAAAACTTTAGTGACAAAAAATATAATCGTCCAAGACGGCAAGCGCTGGCCCTTATTTGAAAAAATTCTCGGTCAGCGAGTCAAAGGCGGAACTTTAGTTTTCACGAACACTCGCGAGCAGTGTGATAAATTAGCCAAAGAGATCACTGATAAAGGTTTTTTATGCGCGATTTACCGCGGTGATATGGATAAAAATGAGCGCCGGCAGAATTTTAAAAAATTTCGTGATGGAAAAATTGATTTATTGGTGGCAACTGATTTAGCCGGACGAGGACTTGATCTTGAGGCTGTTTCCCGAGTGATCAATTACCATTTACCACAGCAGCTTGAAAACTACCTTCACCGCGTTGGAAGAACCGCTCGTGCCGGGAGATCCGGCGAAGTGGTGAATCTAGTCACAGAGCGGGATTCAAGGCTGATGGCTGAACTGGATGGCAAAAAACCTGCGCCTTACAAAAAAGAAGAGCCCCGCCAGGAAAAAAAGACAGCTGATAAATTTAAAGGCCGCACCAAAGAAAAAACAAAAGGCAGCTCTGAGGCTAAGCCTTTGTTTGAGAAAAAAGCAAAGCCAGCTGCGACCGCAAAAATTAATAAATTACCTGGTCGCGGAACACTTCGTCAGCCGGTTCTAAAGAAAAAAACTTTCGGAAAACGA
>JAYWDA010000477.1:0-1647 GCA_043780105.1 Pseudobdellovibrionaceae bacterium
GTTGTTTCCACTTCTGCGTTCAGCTGCACTGTTAATAGCAAAACAAAAACAGCCAGAAAAGTTTTTTTATGACGAAATAAAATCTGTGAAACTTTACGAATTAATATTCCTAAAACTAAAAAAGTCAAAATGGCAGCAAGTATTCCATAACTTAAAGCTATTTTTGAAAAAACCAAAATGGGTAACAATATTCCACGAGTCAATGCTTTTAGTAATTTGCTTTCAGCAATAAAATTAGCAAGTGGCGGGCTGTATTTGTAATAAAGTTTCACAAATTTTTTGCCAAAAATATTTGTCAGTAAAAATTTATTTCTGAAACTTCTGAATGTTTGAACTTCCGGAGCCATATCTGAACCGAAGGCAGCTGTTGAAATGAAACAGCTTTTATCGTCTAAGACCCCCACAACTTCAGAGGGCGTCGCACAGGTCTTAGTGTCGTTGTTGCCTGTCGTAAAATAGTAGATATTTTGTGCTTTATTCATGTTTCCCATGATTAAACAATAGCGCACGTAATTACCAAAATTACCTGACAATGAAGAATCCGAAATATTAAATTGTGAATCATACATTTTAATAATGGGCTGGCTTGAATTATTTGCAACTTGTGTCGATGAAACCGCATTGCCTTGAACATTAAAAAAAACTAAACCTTGCCACGCCGGTGCATTTTCATCGTTGGTTGGTGAAGTGCTTGTGCCTGAAATAACAAACTGATCAATAAATAATTTTTCATCTCCGGGTTGAAGCGAAAAACCACAAGCCCCTTTTTTACCATCACAGTTGACCAAGCTGAAAGCTTGTCCGCTGATTGCGGGACTGGTGGCATCTAAGTATTGTAGTTTAATCGGAGCTCGGACTTTTTCATTGTCATCAAGAATTCCACTGCTGTTTAGATCACTGCCGATCGTTAGGCCGCGCTCTTCAAAATTTTTAATTGTTGCAGCAACTGTCGGTGTGCAATCTGAATTAAAATTAGCATCGGCCGAACATAGCGCACCCCAAGTCGTCGTTAGGCTACCAGTCGTTCCAGAAAACGTACCCGAGTTGAGATCAACTGTGCCCGTGCCACTTTCCGTGCGCAGAACAACTGGCGCATTAACCAGCGGTATGCTGGAACTGAAAGCCACCGTTATTATTAGATTGGGATGTACACTTTTTAAGTTGCACGCAAGTGCTGGCGTTACATTACTGACACAGCTGTTGCAAGTTGAAGTGGGTGACGTGGTCGCACATGACCCAGCAATACCACCGTAAACAGTTGGTGGAGTGGTCCCTATGACAGGATCCGTGAAACTGACGCCACTAACTGAAGTAATAGTAAAAGTTGCTGCAGCATTTTGTGCGGAAAATAAAAATGCTGTTAAGATAAAATAAAAATATAATTTCACTCTTAAATTGCAACATGGCTATTCACGAGTGTCTAGAATTTACTTAAGAAAAAAGGCGCTCAGCAATCTGTAAGCCGTTTAAAGCAGCGCCTTTTTTTAAATTGTCAGACACCACCCACATTAACCAGCGTTTTTTATTGTGTCTGTCTTGGTGAATACGACCTACAAAAACGGGTTCTTCGCCGGAAACTTCTAACGGAGTTGGATAATCATCATCAACTAAAGCGATGCCATCAAAATTACCCAGCGCATTGGTGAA
>JAYWDA010000478.1:0-2781 GCA_043780105.1 Pseudobdellovibrionaceae bacterium
GCTCTTTGGTTTTCGTTGCCGGAGACTGGCTCCGTTTTCAGTTCCCAAAAGAACCCCTGAAATCTAAATTTTTATAACTTAGTTTTTGACTCGAACATTCGTTGCGCAAGGACCTTTTTTTCCTTGTCCAACTTCAAATTCAACTTTATCGCCATCTTTTGGCTCAGTTCCTTGAACTTCAGAGATATGGAAAAATAAATCTTTTCCGTCGTCTGGAGTAATAAATCCGAAACCTTTGCCCGAGTTAAAAAACTTCACTGTACCTGTGCTCATTAAAAAACCTCTCTAGTTAAAACTTTCTGTGCTCAAGATAACACTTTTACCTACGAATGTAAGTTATTTTTCAAAATAATAGCTTTTTTATCTTCTTCCCATGGCTTTAACATGGAGTGATACCGGTCCAAGATCCTGCACCTAACTATACACCTGCAGGGAACAGTGATTTACTTTCAGGGCTATGACCGTTCAAAAAAATCGTAAAAAACCAATTTGGGTGATTAAAATAGGCAGCGCCATTTATGTCGATGGGGGACCTATCCTCTTGAAATCGCTGATGCAGCAAGTGGCTGAGTTAAAACAGAAATTTCAAGTTGATATCATTTGGGTGACCTCGGGAGCAATCGCCTCAGCTCGCACAAGGACCCACAAACATTGGAAAAAACTCCCTGAAAAGCAAGCCCTGAGCGCCATTGGTCAGCCGATGGTGATGGATTCTTATAACTTAGCGCTGAATGCAGTAGGACTTGTGGGGGCTCAGGTCCTTTTAACTTACGATGATATGACTCGGCCCAAGCATCGCCAGAATTTAAAAAATACGCTGGCAACCCTTCTAAAATGGAAGGTTGTTCCGATTTTAAATGAAAACGATGCCGTGGCCACCGACGAAATCCAATTTGGCGACAATGACCTGCTTTCGGCTAAGGTAGCGGGTTTGATGGGTGCCAACCGATTGATTATCTTAACAAATGTGGACGGTCTTTACGACAGCCCACCCGATAAGAATCCAAAAGCGCAGCTGATTTCCCACCTGCCAAAAGTGAGTAAAACTTTACTTGCCTCCATGGATTCAAAAGCTAAATCGTCAGTCGGTCGCGGCGGCATGTATTCAAAAATGCGAGCCGCTGCTTTGGCTCAATCAAAATCAATTCCCACTTGGATTTTACGAGGCGATTTGCCGAAGAATTTACTGAAAATTGCGGCGGGCGAAACAATTGGCACTTATGTGGGGAAGAAATAACGGGAGCTTTTTATGAGTCCTGAATCTCAGAATCGACTTTTGCAAGTCCGCAGGGCCTCTAGGGATTTGCGACAAAGCTCGCCTGTTTCTCGCAATCAAGTTCTTCAGACTCTTAGCACTTTACTGAAAACGGAAGCACCGCAGATATTAAAAGCCAATCAGGCGGATTTGCAAAAGTTAAAAGCAGAAATCCCGATGGCTTTCAGGGACCGCTTAACTCTGACCATGACCACTCTTGAGCAAATGCAGAAAAGCCTTCTTGAGGTGGCAAAACTTCCAGATCCCTTGGGGGAAACGCAGGAAGCTAAACATCTTCCCAACGGAATTTTACTTAAACAGGTTCGCGCACCCTTGGGCGTGATTTTAATGATTTTTGAAGCGCGCCCTAATGTGATCACTGAAGCTTTTTCTTTAGCGTTTAAATCTGGCAATGCATTGATTTTGCGGGGCGGTTCGGAATCATTAGAAACTTCCCGAGTTATTTATTCCATCATCGAGCAAGCCCTGGAAAGTGCTTCTTTGGATAAAAATCTTTTTTGGGGCATTACTGATCCCAGTCGCGATTTGATTCAAGCTTTGATGAAACAAAATAAAATGATTGATGTGCTGGTCCCTCGGGGTGGTGATAGCTTGATTGAATATGTCACTGAAAATGCCACGATTCCCGTGATAAAAAACGATCGTGGTCTTTGTCATGTCTACGTTCACGAAGATGCTGATCTTGAGATGGCTGCAAAAATTATCTTAAATGCGAAAACTCAGCGGCCCGGCGTTTGTAATTCCATGGAAACGCTGCTGCTTCATGAAAAAAATATTTCTTATTTGCCAAAAATTTATGGGCACCTTGAAAAATTTAATGTCGAATGGTTTTGCTGTTCGCAAAGCTTAAAAGCTTTAGCTGGCAAAAAACTAATCCATGCTACTGACCAAAAAAGTTTTGATACTGAGTACTTGGATTTTAAAATTAATTGCCGCGTGGTTCGTTCATTAGAAGAAGCTTTGGAGCATATTGAAACCCATGGCTCACATCATTCTGAATGTATTGTCACTGGTTCTGAAAAAAGCGCTCGTCTTTTTCAGAACTCGATCGATGCCGCCGTGGTTTATTGGAATGCTTCAACTCGTTTTACCGATGGCTTTCAATTTGGCTTAGGGGGCGAACTTGGCATCAGCACTCAAAAGCTGCATGTTCGTGGACCGGTTGGACTTAAGGCGCTGACTTCTTTACGTTGGATTGCTGATGGTACTGGGCAAGTGCGCGGCTGAATTTATTTTATAAGGCGCACGTGAAATTTTAAGCCTTTGATTCGCCCGTCCCTTAAACTTTGCATGGCAATCGATGCTAAGTGGGACGAAACAGCGACATAAGAAATCCGGTCATGAATTTCGATTTTTCCAATGTCGGATCCTTTAAGGCCACCGGCTTCTCCGGTTAATGCTCCCAAAATATCACCAGGACGCAGTTTATCTTTGCGACCGCCACCAATCGACAAAGTCTGCATCACAGCTTCGCGCAAGGTTGAACTTTTGCCGATACCCTCTTG
>JAYWDA010000479.1:0-11296 GCA_043780105.1 Pseudobdellovibrionaceae bacterium
CAAATAAGAATAGATCGAATCGCAATTGATGGTTACTTTGGCGTTACTCATTTCTTTGACGGAATTATTGAGCTTAAGTGGAAGTCTGGACTTCGAATCTATATTACAAGAGCAGGAAAAGATGTCATTTTCCTGCTAGCAGGAGGAACAAAGCATGGCCAAAGTAAAGATATCAAAAAGGCAAAAAAGCTCCTTGAAAAAATCAAAGCCGATGGATTTACATATTCATAAAATTTTAGATGAAAATATTTTAGATCGTGAAACCTTGAAATCCATTTTAGTTGATGCCTTGATTGACGGAGATATCGAAGTTTTAAAAGACGTCTTAATCACCCAGATTCGACTGCATAACAAGGCTGACTTAGTACGCAAATCAAAATTAGGTCGACAGACATTGTACGATTTAATTGAAGGTAAAAGGGAATTTAATCCTACGGTGAAAACATTAAGTTCATTGCTTAAGGCTCTGGCCGCGTAAATTTTTAGATTTCGAGGACGCGGAATTCGCCGACGGGTTTACCAATGGTGTTTTTAATAGGTGGGAAAATATGTTCGTCCAGCGCTCCCCACTTTTTTAAGAGCCAGGCTGTCGCAGGCTCGGCCGCGCGCAGATTTCCATCCAGACATTTCAAAGCAAACGCCAGACCTTTTTCCGGAAGTACTCCGCAGTAAACACCTTCAGCGCCGACTTTGATCAAGCTTTGGCCTTTTGTTTTTTCAATGATGGTCGTGTTGAAGTCGCCAGTGCCTGCGATGAAGTAAGGATTTTCGTTCACGGCTTGCAGGACGACTTCGCAAGCACGCTGCAAATCTTTGGAAGTTTTATTAGGACGAATTAAATAACTCATTCCTTGGGCCATGTTTAAGATTGGCAGCGCGTAAGTTGGAATTCCGCAACCATCCACTCCCCACGGTGCTGTCTCGTGATCAAAGCCCGTCACTTCGGTTAGTAATTTTCGTAGATATTTTTGCCTTGGATGTTCAAATTCAAAATATTTTGGTGCATCTTCTTTTAAATGCAAAGCAGTGGTCATCATTCCCAAATGTTTTCCCGAACAGTTATTTAACTTCGCCGTCATCGTGCGACCTGAGCAGATCCATTCTCGGGCTGCTGGTTCAAAGTAAGGAAGGTGCGGTCCGCAGTGAAGCCACGCTTCAGGAATTTCACTTTCCTTCATCCAAGTTTCAATCAGCTGAATATGCCGATCTTCACCGTTATGGGAGGCACAGGCTAAAGCGATTTGTTCTGGCCTTAGATGAAAGGTGTCGGCTGCACCCGATTCGACCAATGGTAGAGCTTGCAGAAATTTAATTGCAGATCTTGGTGAAGCCAGCAGCCGGCCGTCGCCATACTCGTGAACCGTATTACCAAGCTCATCAACAACAACGCCGTAAACGTAATGACGACTTTCCACAAAATTTCCGCGAACAACTTCAACACAGATCATTCAAGACGTATATCACGTGAAAGGCTGCCGGGAAGCCCGCCCCGCGCCCCGTCAAAGGCGTTTTTTGTTGAAGAGCGGCTTAATCTTAGCCAAAAGGAACTTGATGGAAATACGAGATCCTGTTCATGGCTCAATTTACTATTCCGAACAAGAAGTCGCCGTTTTAGACACGCAGGAATATCAACGTCTTAGAACCATCAAACAGTTGGGTTTTTCGGAATTCAGTTTTCCAGGAGCCACCCATAATCGCTACTTACATTCGATTGGTGTTGGTCATTTGGTCGGCCAAGTCTTTGATTCGATTTTTAAAGTTTACCCATTCAGTAAACCGGCCGTTGGTAAAAGATTAAGGCAAGCTACAAGGCTTGCAGCACTTCTTCATGATGTGGGTCACGGACCTTTAAGTCACACCACTGAGCAAGTGATGCCGGCGGTGGCTGATTTAAAAGTGTCAGTGTACCGCGATCCCGTACAAAGTGGCCGCAGGGCTAATCACGAAGATTATACAATTAAATATGTCACTGATTCCAAAATTGCTGACACGATCAGAAAACATTTTCCAGATATCACACCTTTGCATGTGGCTTGCTTGATCGATAAAACTTTGGCAGCACCAGATGATTTTTTTATTGATCAAGGTTGTGATTTTCGCCCGATTTTAAGCCAAGTTGTTAGCTCTGAGTTAGATGCCGACCGCATGGATTATCTGGAACGCGATTCTTATTTTTGCGGAACTAATTACGGAAAAATTGATCACGAGTGGTTGATTCAGAATATGACCTTTCACCGTGTCGATAATAAATTGTATTTAGCTTTAAATCGTCGCGCGCTTTATTCATTTGATGATTTTTTGATCTCTCGCCATCACATGCATTTGATGGTTTATTTTCATCACAAAAGTATTATCTATGAAGAGATGCTGAATCGTTATTTAAGTTCTGCCGATTGCGAATTCCGTCTGCCTTCTGATATCGGTGACTATACAGCGTTCAACGATTACAAATTGCATGAGCATCTTTCTCAGAGCACAAACCCTTGGGCTCAGCGAATTGCGCAAAAGCGTCCGTACCGGGTGTTGATCGAGCTTCATAACAACACCGATGCTTCAAGGCCTGAGCACATTAAATTGTCTTTGGAAAAAGAAGGCATTGACGTGATCTGGGCTTCGTCCAAAGCTCGGCTTTCAAAATATCATTCGGGTTCAGAGGAAGACAAAGCCATGGACATCTTTGTCGTCGACCAATACGACCGCAAAGACAAACCGTCGCCGATCAATCAATCCACCGAAATCTTTTCGCGCTACGAAGTGGCTCGCGTGATCGATCGCTTGTACGTGTCACCCGAAAACTTTGCCATCGCCCAAAAACTCGTCGCCGACCGCGGCCTTTGAGCTTTCAAAACCCAAATTAGTTTCCCCTGGCCATCCGCCCTCTGACCTCACAACCTAATGAGTCTTTGTTTCCCTTGCCTTCAAGCTCGCCCCTACCTTGCAAGTCCTCGAGTTGGTTCTAACTCTTTGGGGGTACCGGTCACATGCAGCAGATGAATTTAGGGAAAACGAATTGGAAGTTCAGATATTCTTATGGTGGCGTCCTCCGACAAAAGCGCGCGGGCCGAGGACAACGACCACTTTCGTCTCGAGAGCCCTTGCATTTAGTTCTGAAAGTACGCCGTGAGAAAGTGAAGTACGGACTTCGCACCTGGAAGCGATTCACTTTGATTCACTACTTGCTAAAAAAGTACGCCTCAAAGTTTTTCATCAAAGTCGAGCAAGTGTCCATCCAAGGGGATCATCTTCATTTGCTGATTCGCACCTCGAGAAGATCCAACTTTCAAAGTTTCTTTAGAGTTTTTCCCGGACAAATCGCCCAGCAGTTTCAAAAAGAGGGACTCCTCACAGTTGAACGCGGCGCTCGCGTGACCGATACCCCCACGGGACAAGCAACCAGCAAGCAAACGAGCACGAAAGGTCTTTGGCAGCACCGGCCCTTCACGCGGGTGGTGCGTGGGTACAGGGCTTATAAGATTGTTCGGGATTACGTGCAACTGAATGAGAAAGAAGCGCTCGGGCAAATTCCTTACCGTGCAGAACGTTTGAAAGGGCTTTCTAATTCTGAGTGGGAGATACTTTGGGCTTAAGAACTTGCCGTAATAATTCCACTTCGCATCGCTAAAACTTCGTCACCACACAGTGAAAAAATTTCCTGGAGACAATCAAGTGCGCAATAGTGACAATTTTTTACGGCTTTAAAAGTTATAAACAAAACAGTGCGTTCTTAAGGCGATTTGTCGATGGCACAGACAGTGCAAAACTTTTGGTCGCTAGCCGGGGGTACCAGCTAGCTGACTTTAAGGGGGTCACAATGAAAGACATGCATTTTTTTGAATTACTCGCGCAGATTCTGATTGTTTATGTCGGGACTGGCGTTTTCGTGTTCTTCACACTCGTTCAATAATCATTGCGATGCCTTGGCCGCCACCGATGCAGGCCGAGCCAAGGGCATAGCGTGCTTTTCGCCGGTGAAGCTCATACACCAAATGATTCATGATTCTTGTTCCAGAAGCACCTAACGGATGTCCAACAGCGATCGCGCCACCATTCACGTTTGTGCGCTCGGGATTTAATCCCAACTCTTTTTGCACAGATAAAAATTGAGCTGCGAAAGCTTCGTTCACTTCGATTAAGTCCATTTGATCCAAAGTTAAACCGGCTTTTTGTAAGGCCATACGAGCAGCTCCGGCGGGACCGATACCCATTATTTTGGGATCGCAGCCGACAGAGGCGTAACTAAGCACGCGGGCCATGGGTTTTAAGCCGAGTTCTTTTGCTTTTGATTCCGACATCAGTAAGGAGCTGGCCGCTCCGTCCACAATTCCCGACGCTGTGGCCGCTGTGACTAGACCGTCTTTTTTAAAAAGGGCTTTCATGGCCGAGATTTTTTCTAAAGTCACATCGGGCCTAGGATGTTCATCTTTATCAACTGTGACCGATCCCTTTTTTGACTCTACGACGACAGGACAAATCTCAGCAGAAAAAATTCCTTGGACCAAAGCCGCTTTGTATTTCTGCTGAGTTTGGTAAGAGTATTCATCGACTTGGGCGCGAGTGATGCCGTATTTTTCACCTAAATTTTCAGCCGTGATTGCCATCGAAGTTTGTGCATAGGCATCGGTCAGAGCCGACGTCATGTAATCTTCAAGCTCGAAATTTCCCATGCGCAATCCATCAAAGCGAACTTTGCGAGCGACATACGGGATTTGTGACATTTGCTCGACACCACCTGCGAGAATCACTTGCGCTTCACCTGTTAGAATCATCTGCACGCCGTTGACCCAAGCTTGGAATCCACTGCCGCATAAGCGATTGACGATGTACGCTGGAACGTTGACCGGTACCCCTGTTTTTAAGCCAACGTGCCTTGCTAGGTAGGCGGCGTCGTTTCCTGACTGCACGACATTGCCGATCACCACATGATCAACTTTTTCTGGGCTGAGTCCTGCTTGTTGCAGTGTTGCTTTTGCGGAGATGACTGCTAAATCTGTAGCAGAAATATCTTTTAACGATCCACCAAAAGCTCCGAAGGCTGTTCTTTGACCTGAAATAAAAACTATCTTTTCCATAGGTTCTAAGATTAATTTGAGATCCGGTTGTTGTCCATTCGATGAATCAAAAACAAAAGGAATGCTGATGAAAGTCTTAGTCCTGGGACAAGGCGGCAGAGAGCACGCGCTGGTCAAAGCCTTTCGGAATTCAGCTTCAATCACAGAAATTCATGCCATCCCAGGAAGTGACGGAATGTCACAAGAAGCCCTTTGCCACCCGCTTTCATTAAAGGATTCTGAAGGAATCATTCAGTTCTGTTTGCGCACGGAAATTGATTTTGTCGTGATTGGTCCCGAAGATCCCCTTGTTGCTGGTCTTGCCGATGACCTCAGAGCTCGCGGAATTTTAGTTGTCGGACCCAGCCAGGAAGCTGCCATGCTTGAAGGCAGTAAGATTTTCTCGAAACGTTTTATGAATGAAGCTCAAGTTCCGACGGCAGCTTTCGAAGAAGTTTCCACTGTTGCAGCAACATTGAAAGCCGCCGAAAAATTTACGCCACCGTATATTTTAAAAGCCGACGGCCTGGCTGCTGGAAAAGGCGTTTTTATTTGTCATACATTAGCAGAGCTTGAAAACTCAGCCCGCCAAATATTTGAAGAGCACTGTCTTGGCGACGCCGGAAAAAAAGCTTTGTTAGAAGAAAATCTGCCTGGTTGGGAATTAAGTTATTTAGTTCTGACCGACGGGATTGATTTTCAAGCTCTTCCCTTGGCACAAGACCACAAACGGTTAAAGGATTTGCACCAGGGACCTAACACCGGCGGCATGGGAACGGTGGCTCCTTTAAAAATCGATCCTGCTTTGGACCAAGCTATCCGAGAAAAAATTATTGCGCCAACCATTCAAACCATTCGATCGCGAGGGTACACCTATCGCGGAGTTATTTTTGTTGGAGTCATGGTCACCGCGCACGGCCCTCAGACATTGGAATACAATGTCCGTCTTGGCGATCCAGAAACCCAAGTGATACTGCCTTTGATAGAAAATGATTTGGGTGATTTGTTTTTAAATTTAGCCAAAGGAATTTTAAAACCAGTTAAACTTAAAAACCTTTTTGCAACTTGCGTGATTCTTGCGGCTGAAGGTTATCCTGAAAATTCAATCAAAGGCTCACCTATTGAAGGAGAGATAACTTACGAAACAGTTTCTAGTTATTTTATTCATGCAGGCACATTGAAAACTAAAAATGGTGGATGGCAGACTAACGGTGGCCGCGTCTTGGGGGCTATTGGATTAGGATCAAGCTCGGAAGAGTCTATAAAGAATGCCTATGCACAGGCTAAAAAAGTAAATTGGCTGGGATTGCAAAGTCGAAAAGATATTGGCCGTTACCTATAATTGGATATCAAAAGCCAGCGGACTACCAGTTCCAGCGAAGGCCGACAGCGCTTAAACCCTGGTCGGCGCGAGCTGTGTGGCTGATGACGAAATCTTTATTAGTCCATAATTTCTCAGTTAATTCTAATTTTGTCTCGTGGGCGCGAGCATCGAAATCTAAAGCCGCATTCAACCAACCTGAGTAGCGAATTTGAGAAATCGCTTGCAAAGCTAAAACTTGAAAAGTGAATTTGTGCTCGACAGCACCTTCTTCAGACTTCATGGCCACTTCAGTCTTTAAATTTTCTTGAACTGTGGTTGCTGTGCGACCTACTGCCGATCCTTTGCCCGTTGGTGAGTTAAACCAAGCTTGAACAGCCCGGTCACCAATGCGAGTCGCAAGGAAAGCCGCGTCTTCAGAATCCTTCATCTCGGTTGGAATAACTTTGCTAATATCATCCTTGGTCCAAGCTGTACTAGGAGCTTGAGGGATTTGAATAGGAGAAGTATTCTGAACAGTCACCTTTGCGAAGGCGGCTTGTGTGCTTAAGACTGTTAAGAAGAGGATCATTTTCATACCTTTAATCTCTTCAAAGGGCGTGCCTGGATAAAGTGGCCCCACCCTCTTTATTTTGGTTCTAGGCTCAAAATCTCATTTAAATGCGGCCAGAAAAACGTCACCCGTCTTGAAAAAATTAGATATGTCCAACTTTCAATCGACCCCACGTCCTTTCGCGGTACGGACCTTGCTTATTGAATGAGTCATAATGAGACATAGCTTTAAGTCCACCGACGATTGATTTGGGGATGGTTTGTGGGTTTAAGAATTTTCAAAATTACTGGGTCCGTCTAAGGGTTCGACAATAGGGAGGGTGAAGTGGGGCGAGTTAATCTAAAAGGGGTATTAGTCTTTTTACTAACGTTGCAAAACGTGCTTCTGCCTAACTATGGGCAAGCAGCCAATGACGGCTTAAACCAGGAAATGCCTAGGATCATTCCGGATGACAATATCGTTCCTAGTTACGACTCCAATAATAATAACAACAACCGTGGTAAGAATCACGGAAACCGCCAAGGGAACCGCGGTAACAACAACGGTAACAATTACAATGATGACAACAATAACTTCGATATTTTTAATCCAAAACGACCCTTAGTGAGTCCGGATAATTCAATTCGGGGCTTTCGAATCGACAATGCAACGATTCAAATTGCTGATGTCTCAGAAGAGTTTGCTTGCCCACTTTTTGAAGGTAAAGCCTATCAATCTGTTATGAGTTCATTAGATAAACTATCGGAGTCCATGCGCTCTACAGTAAAATGTAACCCTTCCCAAACCATGGGAAATGTTGTCGATAACACGCAAAAAATTCGGGATGCGATCACCGTTCTCGAGCCTTACTTTAAAAAGCCAGAAGACGCTTATGCCAATATTGATGTTATTGAAAACAGTATTTCAAGAGCCGTCGGCGGAATCGATGGAATCACCCAATCTTTAGCCAGTTCAAGTTTTCAAGAGACTGATTGCGGAAAAAATATTGCGGCGAATCCAAGCTTTGCAAGTTCTCTGTCCAGCTTAGTCACAAGCCTAGGGCCCTTTGCGCTTCTTGGGATTTCAATGGTGCCTGGTTTAGCTTTGCCTGTGAAAGCTGCCTCCTTAGCGATTATCGCGGGAGCAAGCTCGTACAATGAATATCAGAAATTAACTTACGGTCGAACTGTCGATATGAGTGATCACGAGCAGTGGAAAGCTGTCGTTCAAAATACCTGTGCTTACTCGCGAATCGTTCGAAAGATGAATTACATCCAACGTTTTGAAAGTGGCCTGCTGCCAAACATTCCAGCGCCTCAACAAAAGGACTTATCAAACTTACCCACTGATATTCAGACCAAAGTTTTGGCATTTAATTTAAGATATAAAAATAATCAGCGGCTAAGTCCATTGATAGAGACGTCGAAAGCAGACAAGCTTCAATTCGACGAAATGTCAGAAATCTTACGCATGGGAAGCATTGAGCTTTCTCGTATGTCGAGTCAAATTGGCGGTGATGTTAAGGCTAATCCCGAAGTCGCCTGCAGTGTGGGACTTGAACTGGCTCGCCTTGCAAAAAACAAAACGGGTTTTCCTGGAGAAATCATCAGAAGCATCGAACTTCTGCAGGGTTTTTCAACCCAAGATCTTGAAAGAAATTATTCAGGACTGGTCAGCACTTATGAGCGCCTGGTGGAAGGCCTCCTGCTGCTGAAGAATGATTCACTATCAAGTGTTAGCGCCGTGAATGACTGTGCTTTTAAAACTGGTTCGTTGATCAGTGTTTTAAATCGAACGATCGCAACTTATCGTTCTGTGGCAGCAGGAATTGCCAAAGATCAGGAAAATATTCTTTTGAAAAATCCTGAATATCGTCAATGGAAAGATGATTACCAAACTGTCGAAGCGCAGAAAATGATGGGACAACAGCTTTTCAGCGTTATGAAAAATGTCTCAGGCTCGTCCGCAATCCTTCGCTCTTATTTAAATCGTCGACAAAATGAACTTAGATCAGTCTTGTTCGGAGCTTCAAATTGGTGGAATTTAGATCCGTCAAAGGGCCCGCCAGTTTATAAATGGTTAGATTTCACTTTAGATATGCACAATGCTAGCGTGAAAGAACTGACGAAGAACTATGAAGTCATTAAAAAAGATCTTTACAGTTTGAACGCTCGATTGCTCAAGTATGATCCGAATTCGAAAGACTCAATCACCGTGATTAATAAAAAATTAATGACAGCAATGAGCCGAGCTGCAGACTTTGAAGGATTGGATGCTAAAAACTTTAATATGCGCGATCAAGCGTCAATCCGAGAAAAACAAATGGTTTGCCGTCGACTGTTGAACACATGGGACACTTGGATCCAAGCAACAAACCATTTGGATTCCGTGGGTGTCTTTTGTGATATGATTGATCCGTTAATCGATGTGATGACTGATGGTGGAATTATAAAATATTGCCGCGGTACAAACTTGGATATCAAGATGAAAGAAAATCCAGATCCATTTAAGCGACCGCAAGAGTCTTATGTCAGTTTAGCTGCGAAAAATCTTTTAACGCCGCAAACAACACTTCATGGCAAGAGTATCGAGCAAGTGGCTTTGATGTTGCCTGCAAAAATTAAAGCCATGAACTGTGATGTTTCTGGTGGTTATTAATTGGAAACTATTCGTCTAAGATAAAGTTAGCTGGATCCACCGGAGTTCCATTGATCCGCACCTCATAATGAAGGTGCGGTCCGGTTGATCTTCCCGTATTACCAACGGCGGCCACAACATCCCATTTCGTCACGCGCTGACCGACATGAACATAGATTTGCGAATTGTGACCGTACCGAGTTGTCACACCATAACCATGATCAATGCTGACTAATTTTCCGTAACTGTCGTCGTAAGAAGCAAAAATCACAACGCCATCCGCCGGTGCATAAACCGGGGAACCTGGTGCAGCGGCTAAATCCAAGCCAGCGTGCATCGTTGTTTTATTGGTGAAGGGATTTAAACGATAACCAAATCTTGAGGTGATCCAACCTTTCGAGGGTCGAATATTCGGAGTTGCATTGAGTAAACTTTGTCGTTCCGATAAGCCTTCCCAAAGTTCGATGACACTTTGTTCTTTCAGCTGTGTTTCTCGGACGGCCTTATCAATTCGCACCACTAACGACACATAATCTTTATCAGAAGACTGCACGACCACTTCGTTTTTTTGCTCGCTGACGGGCTTTGAATCGGCCATCACGTGATCTTGTTGCGCTAAAGACTCGGCGGGCGGTCGCTGTTCCATGGGCTCGTACTCTTCGACTTGCTGGCCAGGCGAAGGCTTGACTCCCATGGTTAGTTTCATCACCCGGTCTTCAGAGTCGACGTTGGTGATTAATTTTAATTTTGTTGTGAAAATTTTAACTCGCTCAAGACTGTTTTCCAAAGAACTGACTTTGCTTTCAACGAGCTGAAACTGTTTATTGAGCTGTGCGTTTTCAGCTCGTAACTTTTTATTTTCCATTGCTTGCATCATCAGTCCGAAATAATCGACAGATCCTGCGACGAATGCCAATAATAAAATGGCTGCAATAAAAATGGCGGCCTTTAATCCACTTGCAGGAATGACCCATTTCGTGGTTTTTCCGGTGGAATTGCTGACCATAAAAAGTGTGATGTTTTTGCGATTCAAGCCTTGATCCTTTTTATTTCAAAAAATGCACGATGAGAACTGTGACATTGTCATCGCCGCCATTTGCTAGAGCCTGGTCAACACAAGCTTTGGCCATTTTTTCAGGAGGATTTTGACATAAGATTTGACTGATTTTTTCATCGCTGACTAAGCCGGAAAGCCCGTCAGAACAAATTAAGTAAATCTCTCCGGGCTCAATTTGCCGCTCTAATACATCGGGACGTACTTCACGCTCATACCCAACGCTTCGAGTAATCACATTTCTTCCAACAAAACTTTTGATCTGCTCCTCAGTTAAAAGGCCCGCTCGTAACTGTTCGTTAACCAATGAATGATCTTCTGTGATTTGCCACAAGTACGGTTTTTTAAATAGATAGCACCGGGAATCTCCGACGTTTCCGATGTAAATCGTCTTTTCATGAGTGCAAGCCACGACCATGGTCGTGCCCATTCCTGCAAGCTCAGGACCTTCATTAGCAGCTCTGTCAAAAATTTTCTGGCTGGCCGATTCATAGGCCTTTGTCAGCGTTTCGCGAGGATTACTTTTTTGCTCTTCAACATTTTTAAAAATCTTTTCAACAGTCTCGACGGCGATCGACGATGCGACTTCTCCGCCAGAATGACCACCCATTCCGTCAGCGACAATAAATAACCCAAGGTCTTTATTGATTAAACATGAATCTTGATTGCTATCTCGGCGAAGTCCTTTATCGCTCAGATACCAT
>JAYWDA010000480.1:0-10453 GCA_043780105.1 Pseudobdellovibrionaceae bacterium
AACAAGACCATCGAGAGCGGTATCCCGCGTGACTGTAGGATATCGATCGCTAGCAGAAGGTCGAGTGCAAGGGTGACATTGCCAACGTGTTCAACAATGAACGGATTCCGCGAGTAGGTCGTAGGGCCGTTTCACTTTCCGCTTCGAGAGAAGCGACAACAGGGGGTTTTTTATGGGTATGCGAATTTCAACAAACATGGCAGCGATCACAGCACAACGCCAAATGACAGGAAGCCAAAGAGAGATTCAAAAGTCTATGGCTCAATTAGCGTCTGGCAGCCGCATCACTAAATCAGCCGACGATGCAGCAGGCTTAGCAATCAGCGAAAATTTAAAATCGCAAATCAGAAGCTATTCACAAGCTAATCGAAATGCGAATGATGGTATCTCATTAATTCAAACAGCAGAGGGTGGACTAGGAGAAATCTCTAACATCTTAACTCGAATGAGAGAGTTAGGTATCCAAGCTTCTTCTGACACAGTTGCAGAAAAAGAACGTGGAATGATCGATAACGAAGTTCAACAACTAAAACAGGAAGCTCAACGTATTTCAGTAACCACTAAGTTTGGTTCTCAGTCTTTAATTGATGGCAAAGGATCAACATTTGATTTCCAAGTCGGCATTAATAATAACGCAAAAGAAGATCGAATCTCTTATGATGCTTCACTTGCAGATGCAACAGCATCTTCGTTGGGAATTGATGGGTTTGATTTTAAATCTAAAGGTGGAGCTCAAGAAGCCCTATCGCAATTAGATTCGGCGCAATCTAGAGTGAATGGATTCCGTGCCACCTTGGGTGCTTTACAGAATCGATTGCAATCCACAAATGATAACACCAGCGTTATGTATGAAAACTTGTCAGCTGCAAATTCTCGAATTCGAGACACTGATGTAGCACTGGCGAGTGCTGAGATGACAAAAAATAACATCTTGTTACAAGCCTCGACATCAACATTAGCTCAGGCAAATCAAATTCCAGGCATGGCTTTGAAATTGATTGGCTGATTTAAATTAAATTAAAAAGAATTCAGACAGGGGCCTCCGTCCTCGTCTGGTACCAACCTACCCAGGGAAATTGAAGTCGATTTCTCTGGGGTACTTCGAAGGTCTGGTTTTTTAGATAACGGAACTTGTGGATTAAAAGAATGAGCTTGAGAGAGACGGATTTTCTCTGACGGTTTTTAAGGGCATGAGGCCAAGGTCGAGAGGCTAAGGGCTCGTTAAGCTCTTACTTTTTTGTGCCGAAATTAGATTAGATATGAATATCAAAGGAATGTTAGGAAATGCTGTAGCAACGCCTCTGCGACCCCCTGAAAAGGTGGCTCGTACGATTAAATCCGACATGTCTCATGATCGAGATGCGAATGGTCAGCAAACCCGAGACGAACAACAAAAACACAATGAACCGATGTCTGAAGAAATGCTTGAGCAATCTATGGAGCAACTTCGTCATCTTTCTGCAGTGAAAGAGCATCATTGGACCGTTGAATTGCAAATTGAAAATGGAAAAAAATTCGTGGTCGTCAAAGATCATTTAGAAAATATAATTCGCCGAATTCCCGAATTAGAAATGTGGACCTTGCCGCTGAGCGAAGGTGCCAACAAGGGTAATCTCCTAAAGAAAACCGCTTAACTTAAGTCGGGAAAAGAACCGCCGATCCTCAATAAAAACATCTAGGAAAATTATGCCGCTGCTTAGATCTAGCTAAAAGCTAGGACGGATAATTGACTCACAGTTTCTTTAGAAACCCTGCCAAACTGGTAAAGACGAAACACCACACTGTCAGGAGGACTTAGAAGTGGGCTCTATCAAGATATCTGGCATGGCCTCAGGATTACCACCCAACATAGTCGAACAGATTATGGAAGGTGAGAAAATTCCTGTAAAGACCATGCAAGCCAAAAAAGCGAAAGAGGAAGACACTCTGAAGCTAGTTGGAGAGCTTGAAACGAAGGTCAGTGATATCAATAAAAATTTAGGTGAGCTGGTTGGAACCAAGGGGTTCAGCGATACTAAGTTTATTTCTGGAGATCCCGCCATCGTTGACGGAGTTGTCGATCCAAGCCAAGCAGTCACCGGAGAATACCAGCTGGAAGTGATGCAGCTCGCGCAAAAACCAGGAGCCTTATCCAATGGTTTTCCAGACAAAGATAATACTCAGGTGGGTGTTGGCTATATTAAATTTAAATCTGATGATGGTGAAAAAGAAGTCTATATCAACGGTAAAAATTCAACTCTTCAAGGAGTTGCAAATCAAATTAATGCTTCGCCAACCGGTTTGCGCGCCAGCATCGTCGAAGATCGCAAAGATAAAGATGCGCCTTTTAAATTATTGATCACAGGTCTTAGCACCGGAGACGATAATAATGTTAACTTTCCAACAATATATATGTTGGATGGCGATCAAGATATTTACTTTGATCAATCCAAAAAAGCCCAGAATGCTAAAGTGAAACTAGATGGCTTCGAATTTGAAGTGCCCAGCAACAATGCAGAAAATTTAATTCCTGGTGTCACTTTAGATTTAAAACAAGCGGCTCCTGGTCGCCCCTTGCGCGTGAACGTGAAAGAAAATTTAGAAGTGATTTCCGGAAAAATTAAATCCTTTGTTGAGGCCTACAATGCCGCGCTTGGATTTATTCAAGGTCAGAATAAATTGCAAAAAGGTCAAAGTGGGAAAGAAGCTTTAGGCCCATTAGGTGGCCAAGGGATTTTAAGGTCGATCGAGAATACTTTGCGAAGGGTGATCCAAAGTTCGCAGTTGGGTACGGGCTCGCCAATCACCAGGCCCATTGAACTTGGTATTGAATTCAACCGAAACGGAACCTTGACCTTCAGTCAGGAAAAATTTGAAAAGACTTTAAATGCAAATCCCAAAGCGGTCTCGGGATTTTTTAGAGGCGATGGTTTCAATACGGGTTTTGTCTCAACCGTGAAGAGGGAGATTGGATACATTTTAAACGCTCAATCTGGAGCATTGCCCAATCGAAAAAAAGGACTTCAGAGTAAAATCGACAGTGTTAATCGAAGCATTGAAAACAAAGAAAAGCAGCTGGAGAGAAAAGAAGAACAGTTAAGAAGACAGTTTTCTGATCTGGAATCAAAGATGAGCAAATTAAATTCACAAGGGGCGCAAGTTGGCGCTATGGCCGGCGGACAAAGAGGATAACAAATTAAAAATTTAAAAAAACTAAGTAACAGGAGCAAGAAATAAAAATGAGTAATCCGTATCAGAAGTACAAGACAACATCAGTTCAAAGCGCTAGCCGAGAAAAAATTCTTCTTATGATGTACGAAGGCGCCATCAAGTTCACTAAGCTTGCCATTCGAGCTTGTGAAGACAAGAAAATTGCTGATCGAGGAATGAATATCGGTCGAGCTTTTGATATTGTGATGGAGCTGAACAATACCTTGGATCATCGAATCGGTGGGGAGATCTCTAAAAACCTTGAACAGCTTTATATGTTTATTATGGATGAATATACGAAGGCCAATATTACTGGAAAAGTCGAACACCTGAATAATGCGGTTAAGATTTTGGAAAATCTGTACAGCGCTTGGGTCGGGGCTGTAGCACAGGTGAAAAAAGATGCTGAAACTAACAACAATAAATAATCGGAAAAAATTTAAACTGTCCAGGAGGGGCAAAATGACAAGAATTATCACCCTGATCAACGAAAAGAATCACTACTTAGAAAAATTCTATAGCCTGAATGAAAAAGAATTGAAAAACTTTTTAGTGGGCTCATTTGAAAGCATCGAATATTTCTACAATTCCCGAGAGAAAATCTTGGAAATTATTAAGTACGTCGATGCTCAAACTGAACAGGAACAGGTTCGACTGGCCCAACAACCAGCTTCTGAAAATGAAAAATTGGAAATTCGTCGCGCTTTGTTGATCAAAGATCAATATGTTGAAAGAATCTTAGAGCAGGACTTGCAAATCTTGTCATGTATTGAGGCAACAAAGAACTCTTTGATCAAAGAACTTCAAGGTATCAGCAAAAATAAAAAAGCTGTTGGCGGTTATAAGCAAAAAAGTTTTAACCATCGGCTGGACGAAGAGGCCTAGTTCCTCACTTTCACAGTCAAAAAGATGACATCTCAAAGGCAGTTTCAGTCAAAGAGATGTCTTCTTAAATCGCCAGCTGCTGACCTTTTTCATTTCGCCGATCCAAAATGTTGGCACTTCTGTTGCTCCTATTCTAAATGGGAGGAAATACAGACCATGATGGACATTACAACTGGACTAAGAATTAGTCCCCCACAAACCACGCCCTTAAGCAGCTTTCCAAATCCGGTGGAGGATTTGCTAAAGCATGCTCGGCGCTTGCAAAAAAATCGCGAGCATTCCCTAGCCTTGGCACTTTTGCGAAAAGCAACAAGCCTTGAATCGGATCATTTCGCAGCTCTAAGTTTAATGGCCGAAATTTTAGGCGAGACCGGAAAACGCTCAGAAGCATTAAAAGTCCGAAAGGTTTTAAAAGAATTCCATCCCGACTTTTCAACTTTTTATGAATTCGCGAATGAACTCTATTTAACAGGTCAACATGATGAAGAAGCTCTGAAAGCTTATTTTGAGTGTTTAGCAGTCATGGAAGATCCATGCCCTCAGCTTTTTGAAATCTACAAAAACATGGGCAATATCTCTGTGAAGCTTTCGGACTTTGATGGCGCCGAAGAGTTTTACAATAAAGCTTATACGGTGAAAAGCGACTCAGATACATTGCTGATTAATTTTGGAACTCTAGAGGTACAAAGAGGAGACTTCGATAAAGCCCTTTTCTGCTTTCGGCAAGCTATTCAGGTGAACGAAAAAAATGATAAAGCTTGGGTGGGGTTGGCCTTAATGCACAGTGAATACGGCGATTCGGCGCTGGCCTGGGCGAATTTAACGACGGCTCTGGATCTTCATCCGCAAAATCGTACGGCGGTCTTACTTTTTGCGAAATGGGCGTTTCGAGACCATCGTGAAAATCTAGCGATTCCGATTGTAGAGACCTATCTAAGCCTGAATAATTTCGATGAAGAGCTGAGTTTAATTTTAATTCAACTGTATGTTTACCTCAATGAATTTACAAAAGCAGAAATAGAAACAACAAAAATTCTTGCTTGGAATCCAAACTTCAAAGAAGCCCGTGAAATCCAAAAACAGCTTCGAATGATCGGAGAAGTTGCTTGAGCCTCGCTTTTTCAGAAAACTCTAAAGGTTATTTGATGCCCCATGAAAACAATCTTCCATTAGCAGCGAAGGATCCTATTCAAGAAGCTCAAGATTGGTGTCGGGATTTATTAGTTATGGATTCGACCTGCGTCGTTGTTGGTCTGGGAGCGGGTTTTCACATTGCTGAATTAGTTAAAAGAAAGAAGATGACTAGGATTTATGTGGTCGATAGTCGACCCGGCTTAGTCAATGTCTTTAGAAGTCAATTTCCTGAATTAGAAAAAATAGTCGACGTGGTCATTCTTGAAAATGGCGATAGCCTTTTGGGGCATGAAATCATGGATGATGTCATCCAAATGAATTTAAGCGCCGTCGCCTTTTCGCCCTGCTGGCCGAAGAACGATGCTTTGCTGCGAACATTCCATCGCCATCTCAGTGGACGGAGCCGCGAAAGTCTTGAAATATTTTTTAAAAAATATGGAATTCGAAAAGATATCCTTATCAAGGATGAAGCGGGTCAGCGATATTTAAATATTAAAGATCTTGAATTGCTGATTCAAGAGGACGTGCCGAACTACTTAAGACTGAATTGCTTTCGAATCTTAAAGGAGCTTATTCTGTGAAGGTTTTAGTTCTTTCGTTGCTTAGAGCGGGAGATTTAGTCCTACAAAGGCCTTTGTTTAAGGCTTTGAAGCAGCAGTCACCTGACGGCGAGCTGCATTTATTGATTAATGACGAAGTCTCTTGGATCGCAGGTGTACTTCATGAAGTCGATCACATCCATATTTTTCCGCGTAAAGTTCTTCAAAGGCTTTTGGGAGAAGGTGATCAAAATATTTTTCGGGCGCATGCTGAGCTTTCGAGTTTTTTAGAAAATCTAAATGAGCATAAATTTGATCAGGTTTTAAATTTCACCCATAATCGCCTGTCTGCCTTTCTTGCCGAAGAAATCGAGGCAGGATCTAAAAAAGGACTGTATACAGAAGGGCCCCGCTTTCAAGGTCTTGAAAATAAATGGCTGAAACTTTTTAATGATCGCTTTTCAGCAACGGGAGCTTTTCCATTTCATTACACTGAAATTTTAGCGCAGAGTTTTAATTTGAAAATCAATCCACCTAGTCCGCCTGGAAATCAAAAAATATCCAGAATATTTTTACAGATTTTAACCAGTGATCCCAAGAAAAATTGGGGATTATCTAATTTTAGAAACTTGCTTAATGAACTTTATGCTGAATATCCCAATCTAAGTTTAAAAGTTTTAGCTTCAGAAAATGAAAGAGTACGACTTAACAGTCATTTTGAAGACGTTGAGATTTGCACTTGGGATTTAAAGCAAATCGACATAGAGTTAGGGCCGTCTGATTTACTGATCACTGGTGATACGGTCACCATGCATATCGCGGCTCAAAAATCGGCTCGAGTGATTGAAATTGCTTTGGGCTCATCGGACCCTTGGAAAACAGGACCCTACGCTAGTGACCATTATATTATAACTTCCAAAGTGGCCTGTTACCCCTGTGTTCATTCTAAGCCTTGTGGGCAGATATCGCACCTTTGTGCCGAACCCATTGCGCCCAGGACAATCACAGCTTTGATTCGACGGCTCATGCAAAAAAGCCGAGATGTCGATTTTCTTTTGCCTTTGTCTGAACGGGTTCAACTTTATAAGTCGAAAATGACACCGGCTGGTTACAATTTAATTTCAAATGATCTAATAACAGACCAAAGGGTTTTAAATAAAACTATTTGGCAAAAAATATTAAGCCCTGAGACTGACGTCATCCATCAGGGGAAATACGATTTTGGCATTTCGGATGCCGAATTCTTAGATGGGCAGTCTGAGCTGAAAGAAAATCTTTATATCTTACAAAGCGATTTTGAAAATTTAGTGAAAAATCTTGGATTAGATCAACTGAGTTTGTTCGATGTGCAAGAAGCGCGTCGTCGTATAGCATCAATTCAAGCGTCGACTCTCAATCAGGAATGGATTTGGATGTTTACGGATTTGGCTAAGCTGTCATTCTCAACACCATTACATTTTCTTTCTGCCTTTCAAGATCGTTTAGAAATCCTTAAAGGCGCAATTTTCTATCGTGAACAAATAATTAACCCAAACAAAAGGGAACGGCATGAGTCAGGATCTAGAACAATATCTAAAAGCGGCCTTGCAGAAACTTGAATCTGCTTACCAAGATCATATGAAAACAAAAATTTATGATCAAGACAGTGAAAAGTTAAAAATTCTAATTGAACTAGTAAAGGAACAACTTCCAAATGAAAATTCTAGTTCTCCAGCTTGCTAGATTAGGGGATATCTTTCAGACTTGGCCTGCTTTGCGAGCGCTCCGACGAGCCCACCCTGATGCTCAAATTGACATCATGGTACGACCTAAGTTTGCCGGGGCTGTCGAGGGGCTAGAGGCTATTTCAAGCTGTATTTTTTTACCCACTGAAGAAATTATAAAGCCTCTAATTCAAGACGCACCCGATTTGAAAAATGCACTTCAGCAAATCAGTCAAACCATCTTGCAATTAAAAGATCAAAAGTATGATCAAATTATCAATCTCTCTTTTTCGCCGGTCTCAAGTTATCTTGTTCATGCGGTTCAGGGACCAAAGACCGAAGTCAGTGGATACACTCGCCATGCTGATGGTTTTTTTGATATCTCTGGCGAAGTCAGTACCTATTTCTACGCCCAGGTTGGTGTGGGAAGAGCAAATCGATTTCACCTGACTGAGTTGATGGCAGGAGCTATGGGCGTTGAGCTAACCCAAGAAGATTGGCAGCCGCCCACTTTGCCTCAAAGGAATATGAATCTACCTAATGATTACATTGTTTTACATGTTGGCAGCAGTGAAGCGCAAAAAAGTTTGCCCGCGTTCCGTTGGGCCAGAATCGTGAATTATTTCCAAGAGAAGAATCCAAGCTTTCCTGTGGTCCTAGTTGGGTCCAAGGAAGAATCTGCGATGGCAGAGCTTATTCACGAACATTCCCCGAAGACAAAAGTAATTAATTTAGTTGGCCAAACATCAATCACTGATTTGTTTTCGATCCTGACGGGTTCTCGACTGTTAGTTGGCTGTGATAGTGCGCCTATGCATATTGCGGGTTTTACAAAGACTCCTTGTTTAAATTTAAGTCTTGGGTCCGTCAATTTCTGGGAGACAGGTCCTCGTTCGCCAAGAAGTTTTATTTTACGAGGCTCCACCGTCGATCAAATTTTGTCCGAAGCTGTCAGCAGTGCCATGTCAGAAATTATTGAAGGTAAAGATCCGATCAATCTGATCAAATGCATTCCTGAGAATCCTTGCTATCTGAAAGAGGAATCGCAGGAAGAAAAATTTGGCTGGGAATTAATTTTAGCTCTTTATATGGCTCAGCCATTTCCAAGAACTGAAAACATTGATTTTTTTCAAGGCTGCCAGAAGCTTCATCAGATTAATGAAGTCATCTTAGAAAATTTAAAAGTGGTTTCTGCTCAAAATTTGGAGCGCTTAAAGCCCATTTTGGATCGCAGCGATGAGATTATTCATAAGCTTGCAGAAATTGTCCCTTTATTAGGAATTTATTCGCACTGGCTTAAAACTGAAAGAGCCCGAGTTAAACCAGGATCGATTGATGATACAATTCAGGCGACCAGAAAAATGCATCAAACTCTTCGTTCATTGATTCGACCCTATATTCTTGAAGATTCAGCCTTAGTCGAAGGGGGCATCCATGGATAGATTCAAAATTTCTGGCGAAGAGCTGTGCCAGCATTATGAAGAGGCGACGCCTCTATCAAAAATTTTCAGCGACATCGAAAAAGAGCTTAAACGCGAGAGCCGCGTTGTTTGCCAGTTTATCATCAATGGAATGGCCCTGCAGGAATCCGATGAAGTCAAATTTTCGAATTTGCACCTAAAAGATGTCACAAGCCTCGAATACTTAAGTGAAAAGACAACCAGTCTCGTGGATGAAGTTCTAGAGGGTTGGATCAAGGCCTTGCCAGATCTTATTGGAAAATGTGAAAAGCTGAGTGCTGAAATTCGAAAAACAGGCATTCAGCATCACCTAAAAGATGTGCGTGATCTTGTGGATAACTGCCAGTTTTTGATTAGTAGCATTATTTCTTTGAAGAATATCTTAGGGGATGCTGTGATTGCTGCTGTTCCCGGCTGGGAAAAAGCTGAAACTGGGACTCAAAGCTCTTTGCAGCAAGCGGTCGCTGCTTTCGAGAAAAAAGATTTTGCCGAACTGGCCGATGTGGTCGATTATGATCTTAACCATGGATTACAAATGTGGTTGGAGATCTTAGAAAGTGTCGAAGCCATCTATACCGGAAAACCAACTATCGTCCACCCAAGAAGTGGGTCCCGTACTGTGGATCGGAAACGCATTTCGAACTGAAAAAAATCCAAGACTAGAATTTAACGGCCAAAACATTGAAGTTAAATCTTTGGATTGGAATGATTCCTTTGCCATGGCTTTTGCTCAATCCTACTCCTTGATTGTGGTCGAAGTCGCCCAACGCGGACAGCTGGAAATTCTTGAAAGTTTGCGCCTTCATCACCCCGATACCTGGGTCGGTGTTTTTTTTAATAAAACTCCACAAGAATTGGTGCACCGAGCATTAAACTCAAATCAAATTAGATTTTTTATTGAATCTCAAGGCTCCAATTTTGTCGAAAAGCTAAAAGTGCCATTGCAAGAACGACATTTATATTTGCAACGGAATTGGTTGTTGCGTGAATATTACCAGCGCAATAAAAATCTAGAGCTTCTTACAAACGATCTTGAAAAAATTGTTTTTGAAAGAACTTTGCATTTAGAGCAGTCAAATAAGGATCAATCAGAGCAAATCCAGACGGAAAGAACACTGATTCGATTTATTAAAGAGATCGCTTCGATGTCGGCCGTTGAAGATGTTCTTAAGTTTCTAAGACGTGAGCTTCGAAAATTTCATAAAATCGGCGAGCTTGTGCTGTGTTTGCAGTCGGGCCATCGGAACGAGATTTATTATTTCAGAAATGGAAGTGCTCAAAAATTGCTGCTTGAAAAGTCATTTAAATTTTTAGAAAATGATGATATTTCAGCCGATCTGGCAGCTAAAGAGCTTGCTAATATTTTAGGTCGACCCTTTGCAAAAGCAGCCCTTTTTCCCGTATCATTGACTCTCTTGACTCAGTTTCATGAAAAACCAGCCAAAGCACTTTTATGTTTTGAGCATTCGATGACCCCTGATGAAAGTTCAGAGTTCGACGCCTTTATTTCTGAGCGATTGAATCCCGTCAGTATTTCTTTAGA
>JAYWDA010000481.1:0-3908 GCA_043780105.1 Pseudobdellovibrionaceae bacterium
CGGAGCTATTATTAACTGAGCCGCTAAACTCGACGGATTTTTTTGACGGTTTTCTAAAAACCAAGAAAATAAAACAGCTTCATCTTCGGGCCAGGTTGAGCCAGCGACCAAAGTTTTTGCCAAAGTCGAAAACTTTGGTTTCTTTGGCAATATTTGTGGATGAGTCAGTCGATAAAAGACTTGGTCATAACGTGTGTCACCCCCGATAATTCCTGAATAGAATCCCACTTTTTGAAGTTGCTCTTGATCGGCTTCAGAAACAACAAAAACTTGGCTCAGTTGCCTTAAGGTCCAAACAGTTAAATATTTCGAAAAGCCACGAAGGCGTGAGCTATTTTCTGCAAAAGTGGCCGAAAAAAGAATCGTCGGAATTTTTTGCAGTTTTAATTGGTAAGAAATTTCTGGCCAGACATCGGTGCGAGCAAAAAAAACTGCCCTTGGTTTTAATTGCGTTAAAAATTTTCAAAAATCAACATTGCGAAATAAAACTCGCGACTCAAAGATCGTCCCCGCTAAAATTCTCGATAAATCATTTTTATCTTCGCGATCGATTTATTTGTAAGCGGGAACGGAAATTTCCATAATTAGTTAAGATCGCCTTTTATTCACTTCATGCAAAAAAAGGGAGTCCGCCTTGGGCCGTTGTCACTGGTTTTACAAGGCCTTAGATATTCTAATTCTGGATCAATCGATGGTCTTCCGTTATTTGAACAATAAAGATGTTCCGTCATTTCGCGCACAAATGAAAAATCTAAGATGCTATCGAGTTTTCGCAATAAATGATTCTTAGGAATAAAAGATTCGATGTTTACTGTTGAAAAAAGTGTCGGCTGATATTCTTGGCGACCAATCATGATGACCTCTTTGAGAAGTCATCATGACAAACTTAATTCGATCTGACAATTACGCGGTGGGTTTTTCAACAAGCCCAAATCTCCAAAACGCATCCAGCGCTATATTTGAGCTGAAGTATTTGAAGCGACATCTCGGCGGTGGAGCAATCGCACTGCTTTAGTGGATGTCGCTGATGGCTCAGCAAAGAGGTCCGTCTTCACAATCGACCCAATCTAAGGAGTTGGCTTAAATAGCAGAGTCACGCGGGCACCCTGGGCCCATGGCAGCTCACTATTAACCAAAGACACGTAGAAAATCTCCAAGAGTTGGCCCTTCGTGGACTTTGCCTTTTGTGAAAACATTTCAAAGTTTCACGCTGTTTTCAGGCTCTGTCCCGAAACTTGGCCACCATTTGACACCACTAAGTTGTCGTAATGAATTGATTTTTAAATACCCTATATAGAATTTTAATTCGCACTGTCCAGGTTTTTGGACACCCTCAAAATAAATTTTATTTATCAATATGATCAAACACTTAGTTAACAATTTGATGTTTATCTACGATCACACCTGTCCCACTTCTTGGACAGGTCGCGCGCCAAACCCCGTAGGTTGCTCAGATTTTGGCAAGCCCTTTGCTCTAAGGGTCTGAGTCTCAGGGGGACTACATGAAGGACAGAATACTACTCATCGAGGATGATGTGGCTTTTTCAGAATCAGTTAAAGCATGGCTGCTACCTGAAGCCATTGACGTTGAGGTTGCATCAACGGGCTCAGAGGCCATAAGAAAATTTAAAGCCGCAAGTTCTGAGTATTCAGTTTGTGTTCTTGATTATAATTTGCCTGATATGACCGGCACCGATGTTGCGCAGCTGATCTTTAGGCAAAATCCTAATCAAGAAATTATGTTTATGACCGCCGACGACCGCAAAGAAACTTTTAGAAACATGACGGCTCACGGTTACACCAAAAACTTTTTAATGAAAGACGATGACCCACGAGTTCTGGTAAATAAAATCAAAGAAGTGATTCGACAATATAATCACCGTGGCCGAAAGTTCACTGGTCCCACAGAAACGGCATCTGAAATAGAAAAAGACTTAAAAAGTATTGGTCTGATCGGAAGATCAGCGGCCCTTCACAAGATTTATAAAGAAGTTCTGTCTTTAAAAAATACAAAGCGCAGTGTCTTGATTCTGGGCGAGTCCGGCACCGGCAAAGAACATTTAGCAACGGCACTAAATTCGACGGGAGCCAGGTATTTTCCCCTAAACTGCGCAAGTTTTGGATCTGGCTCTGAGAATTTTTTAGCAACCCAGCTCTTTGGTCATATGAAGGGGGCCTATACCGGAGCCGACAAAGAAAGCACTGGAGTTCTAGAGCGCGCCCATCAAGGAACGGTTTTTTTGGATGAAGTCCACTGCATGAGCCCAAGCGCTCAAAGAATGCTTCTTCGTGCTGTTGAGACAAAAAGAATCATCAAATTCGGTGATACTCAAAATGTCGGCGTTCAATCAGACTTTAGATTGATCTGCGCCGGTAAGCCAGAAATCGAATCTTTGATCCAAGATGACCGCTTTGTGAAGGATCTTTACTACCGAATCGCTGAATATGTCATCCGCGTTCCAAAGCTTCGCGAGCGACCTGAAGACATTGAACCGCTAGTTTTGCATTTCATTGATGCTTTAAATAAAGAATCCATGCGAAGAATTTCGATCCGAGCAGACGCGATCAGAATACTTGAAGACTTTAGTTGGCCAGGAAATGTCAGGGATCTTAAAAATACTCTGACTCAACTTTCGCTACAAAGTCCCGACGGTGAAATCACTCGCGTGGATGTTGAGCGTTTGATCGCAAATCGTTTTAAAGTGGAAGAACCAGATCTTCAAATGCCGCTGGGTCAAAAACTTGATGTCACTCAAGTTGAGTCTATCAAAAAAGCACTTCGCTCGACAACGTCCATCAGAAAAGCTGCCGCCATTTTGCAAATACCAAAGTCCACGCTTTGTTATCGTCTTGAAAAACTAAAAATTGAACCCAGTAGATATCTACTGGCTGAAGCATAAAACTATAATAAGGGGGAAACCATGATAACAAAAACTGCAATGGTCGGACTTGCGCATTTTTTGATGCAAGCTGATCCAGTTACGGCACAGCATGTCCTAAATCAATTACCTGTTAAAGAATCCGAGCAAGTGGTTCAAATTATTGAATCGGAGGATTCAGAGCCGTCGAAGCTGCCAGAGGTGTTTAAACAAAAAGTAACTAAAGGCGGCGATGCAGAAGCTTCGTCACCGTCGTTTGAAACATCCTCTGGAATATAAATGAAAAGCTACGTGTTAGCAGCCACTGGTGGACTTCTGTTATTGGCGGGAGTCTGGATTTGGAAAGGACAGAAAAGCGTGAATCAAACACTAGAAAGTATCAAGGTCAGGATAGGAACAAAAAAAGTTCTTCCAGACCCTGCGAAAATTGAAACAAGCGGTGACTGGTATTTCTTGGATCATATTTCATCGGGACTGGTTTCTTATGATTTTGATAAGGGAACATTTTTACCGAATATTGCAAGCAGTTGGGAAATTTCACAAAACCGTAATCATATTTTTAAAATCAGAAAAGATCTGAAATTCAGCGATGGATCACCGATCACAATTGATGACGTGATGGCAACATTGAAGCGAGTTCTTATAAAGAAGACCTCAACACATCTGCCGCTTTGGAACTATATTGAAGGTTGCAATCATCTTAAGTCTTTGGATGATAATTGTTCAGGGCTAAAAGTAACTAGTGATGGTGATTTATCCATTACACTGATTACAAAATCTGAATCGTTTTTCTTGCAGCTGGCCTCGCCTGAAACGGGCATTTGGTCAAAAAGTGATATTGCAAAAGATTTATCGCTAATGCCTACAAAATTTAGCGGTCCTTATTCTATCGAAGCTAAAACTGACTTGGGATTTAGACTTAAAAGAAACGAAGAGTCTTTAATTTCACAAAAGTTTCCACAGTCACCACAAAGAATCGAGCTTGTTTCAATTCCAGTGGCCCACGCTGAAAAGGAGCTTGCTGCTGGT
>JAYWDA010000482.1:0-5731 GCA_043780105.1 Pseudobdellovibrionaceae bacterium
TGTGACAAATGGGAAATTAAACTGAAGCGGACTTCGAAACAAAGTTTTGCCGAAGCGACCAGTCAGCATGTTAAAGAAAAAAGAGAAGTGCTGGCAGAAATTCGCTCGCGAGCGCAAAATGGGGAAACTTTTGAAATTCTGACCGGCTTGCACAACCGGGTTCTTAAAGAAGAGCCAGGGCGTATGCTTGCGGAAGACCTTATTTTATCGGTGCCCGTAAGTGTTCCCGTTTCTGGGGATGATTCCTATGCCCAAAAGGTTAAGGCCGCTCTTGAGATGCGAAGTAAAACGCCTGCAGGAGCTTCAGTCAAACTCTCAGCTGATTCTGAAATCTATTCAATGCACACGACGGAAAATAAAGCGGTCGCTCGCTGGCCAGTTTTATTTAAGGAATGTCGCAGTTTTGGAAAATCAGTAGATTATCAAGTGATTATTGAATGGATGGGGAAAATTAGAGAGCTTGTCTTGCGAGCCACCAATCCAGGTGTTGAAAGTTTCCTTTTAGAAGGAGGCTTTGGTTGGGTGACGAATGGCGTTGAACTGATGATGTTAAATAAAATGCCCCAGCACGGCGAAATTGTTGAATGTGATTTTTGGTTAATGCCTGTACCAGGCCGAATCGAAAGTTCGATTGATCAACGCTTTCTTTGGTACACCATTGATCATAGTGGTCAGCGTGAATTGATTGCCAAGGGAAAAATGCGAACCACTTGGGTTAAGCCCATTGAACATGGTGTTGTCGAAGTGGCGCCATTTCCAGAAGAAATCCAAAAAGTGTTTAGGCCGTATCATGAAAATACACGCGAAGTAGAACTGAATAAAAATCAAACCGAGTTGCTGGGCGACGTCCTGCCCGGAGTCAACTTAGGTGCTGGCTTTATTAAGCTGCACGAAAAAGAATTCCAGACTTCTCAAAAAGACTCGAATCTTGTTGGGAATGTTTATTTTTCGAATTACTTTGTGTGGCAAGCAGAAGTCAGAAATGACTTTATCATCAAATATTTGCCGTCTCTGAAGGTCAGCTCAGATCGAGGTATACCTGTTTGTGTTAATAGTGAAATGACCTATTTAAGGGAAAATATGCCTTTTGATACAGTCCTGGTCACAATGGCTTTAAGAGAGATCCGCAAAAATGGAATGCGATTAGTGTTCGAATACTTCAAAAAGCTAGACGATGGGACGTTACAAAAAACCTCATTTTCATATCACGATTTTATTTGGAGTAGCTCGGGAAAAGAATTCAAGCCTGTTGCACTTCCTGAAGAAATCGTTTCAGCTGTACGAAACAAAATTAAATAAGATTTCCCTTCAAAAGGTCGGGAAGTTCCTCCCGACCTTTGTGTAGATTTAAGATTACCCTCATAAGGTCATTATGAATTTCACATAAATATGACAAAATCTTCCAACGAGGAAGTGTATATTTATGGTAAATGACAACAAAATAAACGAACTGGCAAAAGACCTAGATGTCGTCATCGATAAAGAGATCGGACAAGGTACATCAAGTATTGTTTATAGGGCTCGACCTAACGACCCGAAAAACAAAAGCGTGTACGCAATTAAAGTTCAAAAATATTCTCCTCAACTTGGTACCAAACAATATTTTAATAAAAGATTTATAAAAGAAGCTGCCACATTGGCGCGGATGCGACATCCAGGGATGGTTCAGCTAGTTACTGTGAAAGAATTTGAAGACTATGCTTGCATCGTCATGGAGTACTTTGACGGAGACACACTGACCCACCAGATAGCGCAGGGCGCCCTCGGGGAAGAAACAGCATCAAAAACTATTTCAATTATTGCAGGAGCGTTACGCGAAGCCCATCAGCTGGGTGTTGCCCACCGAGATGTGAAGCCCGACAATATTCTCATAAATCAAGCAGGTCAGGCAAAGCTAATTGATTTCGGATTTGCTGTCGACCAGGCGTCTGATAGTAAAGAAGAACTAAAAGAGATCGTTGGAACCTTTAATTACAGTTCTCCCGAGCAATTGGGAGTTTTGAAAAGGCCTGTTGATCAACGTTCTGATTTGTATTCGTTAGGAATTATTTTATACGAATGTTTGACCGGTGAGCTGCCCTTTAAGTCGACTGACGTTGGGGAGCTAGCGCATCAGCATTTGACGAAAGAGCCCGCCAAAGTCAACGTCATGAATCCAAAAGTTTCCCTTGGAATGGCTTCGATTGTGGCAAAACTTTTGAAAAAAGATCCAGATGATCGTTATCAAACCTGTGATGGATTGCTTTTTGATCTTGATCGCATTGATGAGATCAATCAGGCCATTAAAAATAATGTTCAGCCAAAGCTTGGTAAAAAAGATCTTTTAACCAAAAGTGCGCAGGCCAACTTATTTGTTGGTCGAGATAAAGAGCTGGATCAATTATTTCATGCCTGGAATCAAGTTCATGCAGGCCGTGGCGGAACCATCTTTCTTGAAGGCGAGCCTGGGATAGGAAAAAGTCGCCTCATCCGCGAATTTTTAAACCGAATTCAAGGCGAAAAAGATTCTAAAAATCCAATGATCCTTGGTGCAAAAGCAGAAAAAGGCGAGGCCTTGCCTTTCAAGCTGTTAAAAGATTTAGTCGACTTTTATATCCGCCAAATCGTAAACCAAAAAGATTTAACCTTAGCTCAGACGAAAGCCGAGCTACTGGATGTAATGGGCGAATACGCTCCCGTTCTAAAGACTTTTTCTACGCAAGTCACAAAAATTTTGGCGGATGCTGACTTAGGCGCAGATCAAGTTTTTTCGCAAGAGATCTTCCAGAATGCCATTTCCGAGTTTTTTATCAAGTTAGCAAAAAAACACGGATCCGCTGTTCTTCTTATTGACGACAGTCAGTGGGTTGACGACGGAACTTATGAAGTTCTAAAAAAGCTGAATTTATCCACTCTTGAAAATAAAATATTACTTATTGTCACGGGCCGAAATGACGATGAAAGCGTGCAGAAAGTGCATGCGATTATTAAAGAGTTTAATAGTGTTAGAAAAGCTGCAGCCCATATTGTTTTGAAACCTCTGACTCAAAACGCAGTGCAAGACCTTGCCTCTCAGTACTTGAACTCTAAAAACGTGGAAGCAAAACTTTCGGAGATATTAGATGCGCGGTGCCAAGGTAATCCATTCATGTGCTTGGAATACCTGCACGCCATGTTAGATGTAGGAATCTTAAGTCCGCAGTGGAATCAATGGACTATCAATCAACAAAAAATGGAAAAATTAGCATTGGGCTCTGATCTTATTGAGCTTGTGTTGGCCCGTCTGAATGGTGTTAAAAGCTCGACCAAAAGTATTCTTACTTGGGGTGCCATTTTGGGTGGCCAATTCAGTATCGACACATTGGCAGAAGTTTGTCGTCAAAGCCGAAATGATGTGGAAATGGCCTTGGCCGAAGGGACTCAAAATAATTTAATTGAGAAAAATGAAATTGGATTGTTTCAATTTGTTCATGATCGAGTTCGAGAAGCTCTCATTTCAGATGTTAAAGTTGATGCAAAAAAAGATATCCACGAAAAAATCACTCAAGTCCTGACTGAAAAATTAAAGAACCAAGAGAAAAAGGGTCTGGTCGAAGATCAGTTGGTTTATTCCCTAGCCCACCATTCCTCTTTGTCGGATCCGAAGAAAAATCCAGAGCTTTTATTTTCATCAAATTATCAAGCCGGTCGCGTCGCTTGTAAAAACTATGCGAACGAAGAAGCCTACCAGTATTTGAACAAGGCTTATGAAGCGGCTGTCGGTGCAAAAATAAAATGCGATGCAAACTTTTTTAATTTAATGGGGCAAGTCTGTATGTTGACGTTCAGACTGCACGACTCGGTTGCCTTTTTTGATAAGGCTCTTGCCAACACGACCGATCGACTTCAAAGAGCAAAAATTATGTGTTTAATGGCCCAAGCCAAGCAAGCGGGATGGGAAGTTTCAGGCGCTTGGAAAATGATCAATGATGCCTTAGATGAACTTGGCCATCCCCTCCCGAAAAAAATGCTCGGAAGAATATGTTCAACCATGGGTTTTTGGATGGGCATCGGATTTTCATCGCTGCTCACGAAGCAAAGTAATGCTAAAAAAACGGCCAATCATGAGCGGGCCCTACTTGTTGAACTTTTAAATACGGCCAGTGAAATTGCTGTTTTTAAACATCCGTTACTTCTGCCGATCTCGTCGTTCAGAGCTGTCTATTATTCTGCGGTTTTAGGTGATAGTTTTGAAAAAGCCCAGAGTCTGGCCACTCAGTCATTATTTTTAAAAGGTTTTAAGATTCCTGGGGGTTTAAATTACTACACTCGTTCCATGCAAATGGCAGAGCGTTTAAATAACAAAACATTGATGGGAGCTTTTAACTACCTTTGGGCCGTAGGTCACTCGATCATGGGGGACCTGAACGGCTTTGAAAAATTTGGAAGAGAAGTGATCACAAGATACAGAAACTGGGCACTTCCAAGACATTATTTTGATATGATGTTTTCAGTCGCTTGGGTTTTACAAATGCGAGGAAAAGTGGATGAGGCCATTAACATGGCAGAAGATCTACTGGCCCAAGCAAAAAGTACGAAGAACTCCAGTGCGGTATATCCTCATTTTACTCCTGCCTACTTAGGTGCGCTGTACGCTATCAAAGGACGAGCTCGTGAGGGAATGACACTTATAAACAGTCTTAAGGATTGTCTTGTCGGTCGAGATCCAAATCCAGTTTTAGGTGGAGATGTGAACTCAGCCCTTCTTGCTACATTTTTGGAACAAGAAGATTTTGGTCCAGAACTTGATAGTGCCCTGGTGAGAATTAAAGAGATTGCACCGAACCCAATGTTTTCATTTTTCTGTATGAAAAATGCCTACGTTTCGTTGGCTTATATTAGATTGAACCAAGCTTTGCGTGAAATGAAGAATAAGGGAAAAGACATGGCGAAAGCTAAAGAGCAGCTGCAAGCTGCTTTCGGCGGCCTTAAAATGTCAACGCAAGGGGCACACTTTTATCAACCCCATATTCTGGCCATTCATTCGTCTCTTTTGATGTTTGATGGAAAATTTGCACCGGCTTTAAAAAAATTAAATAAAGCCGAGCAAATTGCCAAAGAAACAGAAAATGATATTGCGCTGTATGATGTCCTAAGAATTAAGGCAAGATTGCTTCGAATCACGGGGCGAGTGGGAGATGCTGCGACGACAGCTCAACAGGCGCTGGATGTTGCACGTCCAGGTTCTTGGGTGAATCGAATCAAATGGATCGAAGAAGAATTTAACTTGAAAGGCGATGAAAAAGTCGAAAACTTTAGTAAGTCGAAAACTGTTCGCGTTGATACGACTAAATTTGGTATCGAATCGCTAGAGCTTAAAAGATATATGGATAGTTTGCTGCAAGTGTCGCTAGCATCATCCACAGTTTTAGACCCTAAAGAACAAGTGAAAATCGCCTTGGATGAAATTAATCGTGTGATGGGCGCAGAGCGAGCCTATGTCTTCTTATATAATTCGGTATCGGATCAAATGGATTTTGTCGGTGGTCGAAGTGACCAAAAGCAAGATCTAGAAAAGTTAGAAGGATATAGCAGTACCATAGTAAACAAAGTAAGAGATACTAAGCAGGCCATTGTGGTTACCGGAAGTGACGAAGGCGAGGCGCTGGGATCTCAGAGTGCCGTCGCATTTAATTTAAAAAGTATTATGGCTGTCCCAATGTCTTTGCGGGAAGAATTTAAGGGAATCGTTTATATTGATAGTAAACTTGCA
>JAYWDA010000483.1:0-2380 GCA_043780105.1 Pseudobdellovibrionaceae bacterium
AACCTCTGCGACAGACTTAACCCTAAGCCGGTGCCACCAAATTTTCGTGTCGTGCTGTTATCCGCTTGCATAAAAGGTTGAAAAGGTTTTTCTCTTTGCGCTGCTGTAATACCGACTCCGGTGTCTTTCACGGTTATAATTACCCGCCCGTTTTGATCGGACGTTGTCTGTTGTTGCACGTCAATCGTGACTCCACCCACATTTGTAAATTTCACTGCATTTCCAACCACATTGATAAGAATTTGTCTCAAGCGCGTCGGATCAGAAATGACTCGTTGGGCGCTGCCGATCTCTGAGCGGACACGGAGGTAGATTCCTTTGGCGCGAGTCCTTTCGCGGAAGAGGTCGATCACATCGGAAATCAAACTTGACAGTGCGAAGTCAATGGATTCAATTTCTAATTTTCCGGATTCAACTTTTGCTAAATCCAAGATGTCGTCAATAATTCTTGTCAGCGCTTTTCCATTTCTTGAAATCGTGTCTAAGAATTGTTCACGGTCATTTAAGTCCAGATTTTTTTCTCGCAATAAATCAGTGAATCCAATAATGGCTCCCAGAGGCGTGCGGATCTCATGGGACATGTTTGCTAAAAACGAGGACTTTGTTTGATTGGCCCTCTCAGCCTCTTCTTTCGCACTCAGGGCCTCATTGATCGCAGCCTTTAACTTCACATTATTTTCTGCAACCTGCATCTTTGCAACTACCCGGTCAGTGACATCCGAACATTGTAGATACACGCCGTAAGGCTTTCCTTCTCCGTCATTAACTTGGGCATAAGTGAAGTCGTAGTATCGATCCTCTAGGACCCCGGGTTGACCTTCAATTTTGATGGGCCTTTCGTAGGCCAAGTAAGGCTTGCCTGTTGTCAGCACATTTTGCATGATTGGAATCAACGGAGAATTAGGCAATTCGGCGTAAACGTCCTGCCACTTTCGGCCAATATAGTTGCGGTCACCAACCAGCTTTTTAAATTTATCATTGACCATATCAAACACAAGATCATGACCACGCATCAGCCCAATCCCAATCGGCGATACATCCATCATAGCAGAAAGCTTATAGCGTTCGAACATCAATGCGGCTTCAGCATTCTTTCGATCTGTGACGTCTCGGAAAACCAGCACAACTCCTTGAACCGACCCGGACGAATCTTTTATCGGAGCCGCGCTGTTTTCGATAATAAACTCAAGTCCATCCCGCCGGATCAAGACAGTATGGTTGACCAAGTCCTGAACTTGACCGGTTGTAATCACCTGTTCAATTGGATTTGCTGCTGGCAATCTGGTTTTTGAATTAATGATCTTAAAAACTTCGTCGACGGGCTTTCCTTTTGCGGCTTCGAGCGACCATCCTGTTAACTTTTCGGCAATCCCATTTAAAAAAGTAATTCGCGGAGCTTTTTCAGCATTCGTTGCAATGACGGCATCGCCGATGCCATGAAGTGTTGCCGAAAGCCATTCCTGATTTTTCCTCAGTTCATCGACAAGAAGCTTATTTTCCTGACTGAGCCACTGTTCCCGGCGGGCAGTCTGTTCTTTAACTCGGCCGCGATAATTACTAAAAAAGTCCGCAAGCTTTGGATCTTCCGAAACTAAAGAGGCATAGTGATCTTGAACGCGCTGATCGGATTGATAATCCAATTCAGGATGGGCTTCGGCCCAAGACAGACAGGTTTTATTGTAAGCAAGAAACAGATTTAGATAGTCGTAAAGATCATTCGGCAAAACTTGTCTCAGTTTTGCCTGACAATCTTCAGCGTCCTGATTAAGGAAAATCGCGAGACAGCAATTAAAAATACAGATTTCTGTCTCAGACCCAGCTTCTGGCCACTCAATTAACTTTTGTAATCCCAGTTTTTTGGCTTGAAATGCCAGCTCCGAATAATCGAGCGGATCTTCCTGCAATAATTTTAAGACCTCGGAAGATTTCATACCCAAAGGTCGCAAAGCCGATGAATGACAAAGTAAACAATAAGGAACTGTACAAAATCTTGCGATGGAGGCCGTTAACTTCTCTTTAAAAAGCGATGGGATTGGGTTTTCGATGTAAGCTGCAAGAGTTTGTTGCCATAGCGATTCCAGCACTCGTGGGGTCGGCAAAGCGGGTTCAAAAAAAGGTGGAAAGAAACCAAAGCGGGCTTCAATCTCACTTCGAATTTCTGTGCTTGTTCTGGTCGCCAAACAGTCTCCTTAGAAAACTTTTAACTGTAGGTCTTTAAATAGAACCTGTTAATCCGTAGACTAACGGTCAGGTTTTGTCATGCGCGTTTGTGATCCTTTAAAGTTTTAGTTATTACAACTCTGTCATAATTTGAAATTTTGAGGATGAAAAATAGAAAATTTAGTCACAAAACGGAATTTATCATCTTCGCCTAGTCTAG
>JAYWDA010000484.1:0-9040 GCA_043780105.1 Pseudobdellovibrionaceae bacterium
AGGAGCTAGATCATGTCTGGGGGAAGTTCACCCGGGGCAAAGGCCAAGATCTAAAATCTAAAGGAACTGGATTGGGCCTTTATTTAGTAAAATATTTTATTGAATTGCATGGTGGGCGCGTCCAACTACAAAGCCAGCTGGGCGAAGGCAGCACAGTCTCCTTTACCCTGCCCTTGCTTGATGATACAACGCCGTCTGCAGATGAGGTGAAAATATGACTCAACAATTAAAAGTTCTTATTGTCGATGATGAATCTGAATTGCGCCGCAGTGTCAGTTCCATTCTTGCTAATTCTATTCCCGATATTCAATTTGACGTCGAAGAAGCTAATAATGGCGTCGCCGCTTTGGAAAAAGTAAAAAGTGGATCTTGGGATTTAGTTTTGATGGATGTTAAAATGCCAGAAATGGATGGCCTAGAGGCCTTAGTAAAAATCAAAGAACATGATCCGCGAACTTTCGTGGTGATTATGACTGCTCATAGCAATTTGAATGATGCTGTCTTAGCCATTAAAGAAGGCGCTTATGATTATTTAGAAAAACCGGTTAAATCTGAACGCTTGGTTCAAATTGTAACTAAAGCTTTAGAAGCCAGAGATTTAGTTTCTAGTCTTGCTTTGTCGAATCCCATCTTTGATGAAGATGTCGAAAGTGAATTTGTTGGAAACACGCAAAAGATGCGAGATGTTTTTAATTTGATTTTTAAACTTTGCAAAGTCGACACCACTGTTTTGATTCGCGGCGAAAACGGCACCGGAAAAGAATTAGTAGCTCGTGCGATTCATTTTAATTCCCCTCGCAAATCGGGCTCCTTCGTAGCCATCAATTGTGGTGCGATTCCTGAAAACCTAATGGAGTCTGAATTATTCGGTCATGAAAAAGGCGCCTTCACGGGCGCTATCGAAAGAAAAATCGGTCGCTTTCAAGCGGCCAATAATGGCACCTTGTTTCTTGACGAAATTGGCGAGTTAAAGCCTGACATGCAAGTGAAGCTCTTACGGGTTTTGCAGGATAAAAGATTTACTCCTGTGGGCGGAACTCGCGAAGTAAAAACAAATACTCGCATTATCGCTGCAACAAATCGGAATTTAGAAAAAATGATGGATGATGGAGATTTCCGAGAAGATTTATTTTATCGCTTAAACGTCATGCCCATCTATATGCCACCTTTGCGCGACCGGGCCGATGATATCCCAGCGCTGATTCAGCACTTCATAAAAAAATTCACCAAACAACACGGAAATCCCATTCAGGGAATCACCCAAGAAGCTTTATTAATTTTAAAAAGTTATCGCTGGCCTGGAAATATTCGAGAGCTTGAAAACGTCATTGAGCGTTCTTTTATTGTCGAAAATTCTTCGATGATCACAGCTCTCAGTTTACCAGAAAATATCCTCAACGCCCCGAAGCCAGTTGTACAAGATAAACCGCAGACAGCCGGAGCTCCGTCGCGACTGGACTTTGATATTTTTAAAGAAGGCATGGAAAAGGATTTTATTATTGGCGCGTTAAAAGCCAACCGCGGGCGCATTAATCAAACCGTCGCCCAAGCAAATATTCCAAAAAATACTTTGCTTCGAAAAATTCGCAAATACGGAATTAACGTAAAGGATTATTCAGAAGTATAATCTTTTATAGAACCTGATCCACCAAAGCGAGAACCGTTCCAGACTCGATTCCCTTCATGCACGCATGAGTTTTTATTGGACACTCCCTGTGGCCATGGGGTCCACACGGGCGACAGGCTAAATCAGACACCTGAACAATATAACTTTCAGCACTCCAAGGGCGATAGCCAAACTCAATCACTGTCGGCCCAAATAGACTGATTAAGGGAGTCTCCGTGCAAGCAGCTAAATGCATCGAGGCACTGTCGTTACCGATGACTAAAGCCGCGCGCGCCAGCATCATTGCCGATTCGTAAATCGTCGTTTGCCCAGCCAAGATATGAGAGCCTGGAGCCAAGGCCGCCACTTCCTCGCAAAGTCGTTCTTCGTTGGGCGCTCCCATTAAAAATACTTGATAGTTTTTTTCAATCATCTTTTTTGCCAATTCCCCAAATCCATCGACCGTCCATCGTTTGGTGGCCCAAACGCTGCCTGGAAAAATCAACACCCATGGCTTATCGCGCTTAGCGCTGAGACCTCGCCGCTCTAAAAAACGGGCCCAGGTGGATTTATCCTCTAGAATCTGGGTTTTTATAGTCATCGACGACCAAGCTGGGGGCTTTGATAATAATGACTGAGTGATCTGATAAGGGTTTTCAGAATTTTTATATTCTTTAATTAACTTTTTAAGGTTGCTATCCGAATTTTGCAGCAAACTTTGCTGACGAATGGCATCTGGTAAAGCCATTTCTTTTTTAATTCGATCTGTGAAAAAAAGTTGATTCCACCACGTTGCAAAGCCAACTTTATTTTCAGATTTTAGTTTTGAAATAAACAAATGGGTTCGTAGTGATTGATGGGGAACGTAAATTGTTTTCAAATCAAGCCGAGCAAGCTCAGCAGCTACTTTTTGATAGCTGCTTGAATCGCCTTTTTGAATTTCAAAAACGGTATCGATAAGTTTTGTTTTTAGAAAAAATTCTCCAAGCCCGTGCCGGCATACTAAGGCAAGAGGCTCTGGGTGATTCGTCTTGATGCGCTTTAACAGAGGAATACTTAAAAGGAGATCTCCGAGAAAGGCTGTTTGGATGACGAGGTTTGTAGCCAAAACTGAATTCCTTTTTCAACTCCAGAAATAATTTCTTGAAAACTGACTTGATCGTAACACATCACCGATTTTTCACAAGACCTCTTCCAACAAGGCGCGCACTCAGCCGTCGACTGGATTTTAACTCCCCGTTCAAAAAGATCGATTTCTTGTGCGCATGTAGGACCAAACCATGCCACCACCCATTTTTTCTGCGCGATGGCCATATGCATTCCGAGACTATCTCCAGTTATTACCACATCACAGGCGGCAACGCTAATGAGGCCGTCGCGCAAGCCTAACTTCGAATCTGAGACAATCACAGATAAACCCTCCGCAATCGCCTGATTTCTTTGCGTATCTTCACTTCCACCAAGCAAAACAACTTGCACATCAGACCGAGAAGCTAATTCACGACAAACTTTTCGATGAAAATCGACCGTGAGTTTTTTATATGGAATTACGGGACTGCAACCTGTGTTAATTCCAATCACCAATTTTTTCTTATTCTCACTCCATTTTTGCGCGCGCAATGAAGAAACATTTTTTTCCTCTGCTGACAAAAAGATTTGATATTCGTGCCGTCGGTATTCTAGTTCTAAGGCTTCACTCATCAATTGCGTTTCAGGCTTTAGATTCACAAAAAACTTTTCAAAATTATCCAGGCCCAAATTCCAAAGTTTGCTCGCTGCGGGAGTGGCTGGCAGAATCACTCCATCTTCGGCTGTAAATCCTAAAATCTTTTTTATTTTTAACGACCCCGCCAGCCCCGAAGCTTTGAGCGATTTATCAATCACATACCCGACTGAAAATTGATAACTCTGCAAGCTCAGCAAACCTTCGTGATCAGCCGCCACCACCTGATCAATCAGGGGAATATTTTCTAACAGTGGCATCGCTGACTTTTCAGTCAGCCATAAAAACTTTGCCTGAGGATGTTTCTTTTTTAATGATGTTAATAAGCTTGTACTGCGAACAACAGCACCCAGAGCCCCAAGATGAATGATAAGAATCGACTCATGCACCTGATCCAATGAAGGACATGCCAGCGTACACGTGGCGTTTTTAGCACACGGTTTATAGCCATTAAAGGATCTGCAATTGGTGACCGGCATCTTCCGATCTTATCATGGCCGCTTAATTTCCGGGGGTGTAGGATTCAATTTCAGAGACTAAAGTCCCAATCTTGATTTTACATTCTATGCGAAGGACTAGCTTCCGATCATCATCAGAGAGCCAAATAAAGATATCCCCGACCGGTTTAAAGACACCCTTAACGGTGAATTCAGGCTTAATCACGATGGCCTTAAATTCACCAGCACTGGTGGAAAGAACTTCTTTTCGGAGCGCCGTTCCCTTAAAAACGATATTGCTTTCATCATCAGAAACCCTGAAGGAATAGATTTTTCCAAGGTCCCACTTGAAAACCCGCATATAAAAAAGTGCGCTAAAAACATTTTGGGAGAAAGGCAAAATATCCCATTGCTGTTTTTTTTCTTCTGCGCCATTTTTTTCTGTGACTTTCTTTTCCCAATAAGTCGCTTTTAATTTATCAAAATCAAAAAGGGATCTGGCCTCACGAAGTTGCCCTGTTTCCTTGACGTGCATTGTAAAAACGCGGGGAATTAACTGCTCATAATCCATCAAAGTTAAAATTCGATCGTCGACACTGTAAAAAGAGTTAAACATATTGGCTGATTTAACTTCGTTTACAAAAGAATAAGATTTACGGCCATTGACCTCAACGAAGGGATCAATTTTAAAAGCGATTGTCCCCGCATGAACTTTAAAATACTTAACGTGATGGACAACGGATTCTCCAACACGAAACGGATCCTGCACGGGTCTACGTCCCTCGAACCCTTCAGCATCTTCAATATCAGGTTCACGGCGCACCGGGCCTGAAGCCTCAACGACTTTGGACTTTTTATTCTTTTTTGTATTCTTTACTTTAGCAACTGGCGCAGGTTTTTCAACTTCCTGAGGCTTCACGCCTTGAGCTACTGACTTTTCAGCGGGCGTTGTGATTTTCACGACGGCATCAAACTCTTCATTATTTTTTAATTTATCTTCATGATCGTATTTTAAAAATTTCGAAGAGCATGAACTTAAAAGAACGCCAAAAAAAATAAAGCGGACTAATATTTGAAATGGCTTTTGATTGATCACTCGTAGTCCTTCCACCGGCGATGCACCCACATCCAATCTTGCGGATGCATCTTAATGATGCCCTCAATCACATCATTAAAATGCTGTGTGAGTAGGGCCACATCCTTATCTTGGTCTGAAGTTCTTAAGGATTCAAGATCTAATGCCGGCTCACAAACGACATGGAGTCGTCCGTCTGTTCCTTCAAACCCATAAATAGGCACAACCGGAGATTTAGTTTTTAGATAAAATAGTGCCAAGCCGTAAGCTGTCCCCGTTTTACGTCCAAAAAAAGTGTTTTCAACGGCAAAAGGCCGACCCATAAACTGATCTAAGACGAAAATGACAAAATCTTTGGCTCGAATCGCCCGCAAAATATCAAAGGCCGTCTTTTCACTATGAGCCTCGATATACTTCACGCCTTGAGAAGATCTGAAATAAAACCAAATCTTGTTGAGGAGCTTATTCCTAAAATATTTACTGATCAAATGAAGGTGGTAACCTTTCATCGATAAGGCACTGGCCCCTGTGTCACCATTTCCTAAATGCATGCTTAAGACGTAAACACCTTTATTTTGAGCTTTTGCTTTTTCCAAATTTTCTAAACCTTGAAAAACAATATTATTTTCTAACCATTTTTGATCAAACCAAGGTGTTGTTAAAATCTCTGCGAAGTCTGCCCCTAATTTATAAACAGAATTTTGACCCCATGGCCATTTTTGCTCTGCTGAAATATCAGGAAAGGCAATATCCAAATTTTCTCTAATTAGCTTCCGCCGGATTCGCAAGACATCTATCCAAAGCCAGCCCAAAATAGAACCTAAACCTCTCACCGCTCGGCGAGGTAGTAAAGCCAGAATCCTTGCAAAAATTTTAAATAAAAAGAGGATGCAGTTTTGCATACAAAGATTCTATAGAAAAATCATGTTGAAGTTCAAGTTGCACCTGCCAAATTGGCAGTTCCTTGGCCGATCGTAAATCTTTTAACTTCACAAAATCCTTTTCAGTCACAAAAATTGCATCAAATCCTTGGTTGAAGCGCTTTCTAATTTTCACTAAATCTTGGTGCCGAAAAGAATGGTGGTCGGAAAATACCATGGATTCGATAACAAGCTCTGGAAATTCTTTTTGAATCAGCGTCTGAAACGATAGGGGCCGTGCGATCGCAGAAACAAGCAGTACTTTTTTAAAAGTCATCTTTGGGGCTTTTTGACCTTTAAAATTTTCAAAATTTCCAACTTTGTAATTAAATTCAAAAACATCCAAACCTTTTAACTGCTGGCGATGAAATTCTAAATTTTCAAGGGATGCTAAGTTGCACTTCGTTAAAAATATCAGCTGGCCACGTGCTAAAGCACTCCAGGGTTCGCGAGCTCGGCCGACCGGAAAACAAAAATAGTTGCCTGGTTTTTCATTGGCATCCAAAAGGACAATGTCCAAATTTCTTTCTAAAGCCAGATGTTGAAAACCATCATCTAAAATCAGCATCGTGATATTTTCAGTCTGACTCATTATTTCGGCCACTCGCCATTTTTTGCGGCCGCTATAGATGGGACTTTGTGGAAAACGCCGGGCTAGCATCAGCGCTTCGTCGCCCACATCCGTGGCCAGATCATAGCGCGGATTAATTCGTTGCACTTTTTTTTGCCGAGCTTTGTAGGCCCGGGAAGCAATTCCAGGCCTCTGCCCTTTTTCGATAAAAAGCCTCATTAAAAACTCAGAGACAGGCGTTTTTCCGGTGCCCCCAAAAGTTAGGTTTCCAACACTGATCACCGGAATATTTAATTTATGTTTTTTAAAAATTCCAGTTTGATAAGCTTTTACGCGCCATTTTGCTAAAATCGCATAAATTTTGGCTAAAAGATTCTTTAGCGGCTTCATTTGGAAAGGTATCCTAAAATAATTTGACTGACCCTTTCGGTAGCCCCTTTTTCACCCAAGTGCTGGCGCAATTCACCCAACTGCTGTCGAACACTTTCAGAGTAAACGGGATCATCAATATATTTTTGAAATAACGGTACTAATTTTTCTGGAGTGGCGTCCCCTTGAAATCTTTCGGGAGCGACTTCTTTTTGCAAAATTAAATTTACTAAGCCAAAATACTTAGTCCCTCGAACAACCAGTTTAGCAAAAATCGCCGTCAAAGCTTTCATTCGGTATATAATAACCATTGGTTTTTTTAACAATCCCACAAGCAATGTCGCAGTTCCCGACGTAGCTAATACAAAATCACAAAGATGAATCATTCTAAATGGCTCGTCTTTAATCATGACAAAAGGAAGTTTAAAATCTTCTAAGTAAGGATGAAGATCATCTTTTTCAAAGCTTGGAGCCACCATAATTAAAATTTTTAAATTTTTATACACATGACTGAGCTTGCGAGCCGTTTCCAACTGAATAGCAAAGTGCTGTTTCAGCTCAAGGCGGCGACTGCCTGGCATCAAACCAAGAACAATTTCATCATCCGTAATTCCACACTGATTTCGGTGCAGAATTCGATAGGCTGGATCCAAAAGTTTTTCATCCAATTCATCTAAAATGGGATGTCCAACAAATTCGTGGGGAACTTGATGTTGTGAATAAAAGGGAATTTCAAATGGAAAAAGCAGCAGCGCTTTTTGACAATACTTTTTAATCGTATGAACGCGACCTTTTCGCCAGGCCCAAACTTGTGGAGAAATATAATAAATAACCGGAATTCCCAGAGCATGCAGTTTTTTTGAAAGCATTAAATTAAATTCTGGATAATCCATCACAATCGCAACTTTGGGCTTTCGCTCTGCCGCAGCCGTGACTAAGCCATCAAACACAGACTTTAGAAGTCCGAAATGGGAGATGATTTCTGCAGCACCAACAATGGCCATTTCTTCAGATTTTCCGAGGCGCTCAAAACCCAGTTCTTCCATTTGCCGACTACCGACGCCGAAAGCTTTCACATTAATATTCTTAGCTTTCAGATTTTCTAAAATTCGCTGGGCATAAATAACACTGGACGCTTCGGCGGCCACTATAAGAATTGAATTCATGATTGGTTTGAAATTCTATTTTGGATTTTTTCTACCCATTGAAGTGCTTTTAGACCATCTTCACCTGTCACAACTAAAGGTGCCTGATTTTGAACAGCGGCAATAAATGCATCCGTTTCCCTTTGAAGGGCGTCGGCTTTTTCAACCTGCCACTGAGTCACCTTAATCGGCGGAGATTCTTTCATTCCAACCGGTTCGGTTTTTTCAAGCTGCAGCGTCCCCGTCTGAGCAAGTAAAACGGCCTCTTTTTGAATCACCTGAATTTGCCTAACAGTTTGGGCAGCCATGCGATTGACTGTAATATGCACCTGACAACCTGAGCTGATTTGAAATTGCCCTTCAGCGACATCTAATTCTTTCGTTAGAATTTTTGCACCACTGGCCATAAAATTTTCAATCGCTCCAGGACAAAGCCACAGCATCAAATCAATATCGTGAATCATTAAATCATGCAAAACACTGACGTCAGACCCACGAGTGTTAAAAGGTGCCCACCGAGTGAGGGTGACAGACGAAGGATTTTTCATATGTTTTTTTAATTCTAAAATTGCCGGATTAAATCTTTCGATATGTCCGACAGCTAATTTTAGGTTTTTTTGCGCGGCTAAATTTACAAGCTCTTCAGCTTGCGCCAAGTTTGCGGCGATTGGCTTTTCAACATTTACATGAATGCCATTTGTTAGAAAAAGTTTTGCTAAGTCATAGTGAGCTGAAGTGCTGGCCGCGATCGTCACTAAATCGACTTTTCCCATCATTTCGTTAGCGGATGAAAAGGCTTTCACATTCAGCTCAGCAGCGATTTTTTCAGCCTGTTCGGGCCGCCCGTCGCAAACACCAACTAATTCTACCTGCGAATTATTTTTATATTTTTGAGCATGGAACTTTCCGAGGTAACCAACACCAATCACACCAGCTCGGGGTTTGGAACTCATCAAAGGTCCTCTCTTAATTTTCGCTGTCGACGGCGTCTCTGGCCGCCCCACGAGCGATCGCAATTCCTCGTTTTGAACTTTTCACGAAATGAACTAAATAATCAATATTTTCAGAGGCTACGCACTCGCTGCGGATTCGGGCAATCAGCTCATCGGTTCCGTCTTTACCCATAATTAAGATTCTGAGTGCTTTATGAACGTTTTGGGCCTCGTCTTTGCTGAAACCTTTTCTAAGTAAGCC
>JAYWDA010000485.1:0-7804 GCA_043780105.1 Pseudobdellovibrionaceae bacterium
CGACGCAACCTTTTTCTGTGAATTTGACGGCATTGCCAACAATATTGCTTATAATTTGACGAAGCCTCACGGGGTCAGATACGACGAACTCTGGGATCGGTGTGTCGGTTTTAAAATGAAATTCGATGCCTTTTTCCTTGGCCTTAAAAGTCATTAAGGATGTTAAGTCTTGCAGCATTTCAGTCAGTGAAAAATTAATTTTTTCAATCAACATTTTGCCGGCTTCAACCTTAGACAAATCCAGAATATCGTCAATCAAGCTCAAAAGTTGTTGAGAATTGCGTTCGACGATGACAATGTAATTTTCCTTTTCTTCAAGAGTGCATACGGGGTTTTTCAAAAGATCTAGGAAGCCTAAAATGGCACCCAGGGGAGTTCTAATTTCATGAGACATATTTGCAAGAAACTGAGTTTTAGAGCCATTGGCTTTTTCAGCCTCTTCCTTTGAATGGTTCAGATCTCCAGCAAGACGGGTGATCGTTTCAAGCTGGTTTTTTAATTCCATTTTTTGATGAAAAATCTCAACGAAAATATTCACTTTGCTTTTAACAGCGAACGGATCCAGCGGTTTCAGAAGAAAATCCACGGCGCCACTTTCATAACCTTTAAAAGAAAAACCTTGCTCCTTAGCTGTCGCCGTGACGAAAATAATAGGAATATTTTTGGTTTTATTGGACCCTCGCATGAGCTCCGCCAGCTCAAAGCCATTCATCTCTGGCATTTGAACATCGATAAAGGTCAGGCAGAAATCATGCTTCATCATCAATTCAAGAGCTAAATAGCCAGAAATGGCCTGCAAAATAATGACATCGTCTCTTTGTAAAAGGGCATTCAACGCAAAAAGATTTTCTGAAACATCATCAACAATCAGGATCTTAAATTTTTCCCTCATCATTGGGGCATCCAAACACGAATCAAGGATTGAAGTTTTTCAAGGTCCACCGGCTTAGAGACATAGTCATTGGTTCCCGCATCCAAGCATTTCTCTTGATCATCGACCATAGCTTTTGCAGTGACAGCAATGATGGGCAGTTTCGAAAATCGCTTTTGCTTCCTAATTCTTCGCGTGGCCTCGTAGCCGTCCATCTCTGGCATCATAATATCCATTAATACCAAATCAATCTGTGGCTCTTGATTCAATTTATCCAACGCTTCTTGACCATTTCTTCCAACAAAAATAGTGGCGCCCTTTTGTTCAAGGGCAGAAGTTAATGCAAAAATATTTCTAATATCGTCGTCCACCAGAAGTATTTTCTTTCCTTCGAAAATCTGCTCTCGACTTCGGACGGTCTTAATCATTTGCCGTTGTCCCTGGGACATTTTTGATTCTGTCAGATGGATAATCAGCGCAAGTTCATCAAAAAGAATTTCTGGTGACCTTGCCTCTTTGACAGTCATCAATTTAGACAATTTTTTTAAATTTGTTTTTTCTGCAATCGAAGCTGTATTTCCTGTGTAGACAATCGTTGGCGGCAGACCTTTCGCATTTTCAAGGGTTACTTTTTCTAAAAGATGGCCGCTGATAATTAGGCCATCGAAAGGTTTATCTGAAAGCGCACGAAAGCCATCTTCAATTGAAGAAAATGTAGTCAGCTCAAGGTCCTCAAATGCCATAAGATTTAAAATATCGGTTATTTCATTGTCTGCGTTTTCTAGAATTAATAGGCGATTTATTTTTTGGGTGAACTTGGCTTCTAATTGAGCAAAGCATTCCTTAAGTTTTTCATAATTTATAGGCTTTGACATAAATCCGATCGCGCCCATTTGAAGAGTTGGCTTCTTGAAGTCCTCAGCTGACATTGCTAAAACAGGAATGTGTCTTGTTTTCGAAAAGCTTTTAAGGCGGTCAAGCACAGTAAGGCCAAGGTGATCTGGAAGTTTGATGTCGAGTAAAATAGCGTCTGGGTTATATGTCAGTGCTAAATCAAACCCTTCATCAGCCGCTTGTCCTACGATACATTTAAAATTCAATTCATGGGCGAGGTCAAAAACGACCTTTGAAAATTTCACATCATCTTCGATAACAAGAATTGTTCGTCCTGTAGAGCCTATATCAGCGCGATCATCGACAAAAGGCAGAGGCAGATATTTCTCAATATGCTTATGAGGAGCAGGATTCTTTTTAAAAGGGATTTCTGGCAATGATTCTGGCATGACAATGGACTCGCTTAAAGTCTCGGGAAGTATGAGGGTAAAGCGACTGCCTTTTCCGGCAGAACTTTCTACTTCAATGCTGCCGCCCAAAAGTTTTGCCAGATCTCTTGAGATCGATAGACCCAAACCTGTTCCGCCATATTTTCTATTCGTGGTGCCATCGGCTTGGCGAAAGGCTTCGAAAATAATCGCATGCTGCTCTTTTGGAATTCCAATACCCGAATCACTGACTTCAAAGCCAATGGTGCCTTGTGAATGACTGAATAATCTGATTTTCACCGAACCAATTTCAGTGAATTTTAAAGCATTAGAGATCAGATTTTTTAAAATCTGATCTAAACGTTGTCGATCGGTTTGAAACGACGGTGGCATGTCGATATCTTGAATCACTTCAAAAATCAGTTTCTTTTCTTGAGCAATCGATTGAAAGGTCTGCTTTAAACCCTCAATAACCTTTGCAAAGACAACTTTTTCGACTCGAATATCAAGTTTTCCAGCCTCAACCTTAGATAAATCTAAGATATCATTGATTAGATTTAACAAATCTTTACTTGAAGAATAAATAGACGCGGCAAATTGAATTTGTTCGTCAGTCAGGTTTTCCTTTGTATTATCCATCAATAATTTCGCCAAAATCAAAGAACTGTTTAGTGGAGTTCTTAATTCGTGGGACATATTGGCTAAGAATTCTGTTTTATACTGACTGGCCCTTTGCACTTCATTCGCTTTTTCTTCCAGTAAGACTTGCGCCTTATTCAAAGCTTCATTTTGTTTCTGAACCTTTTTCCGAACTTCAGAAGTATTAATGGCAATTCCTATATTTTCCGAAACATGACTTAAAAACGCGCGCTGATGCTCTGTAAATGGGTGTAACGAGCCTAACTCGATCACTCCCGTAACTTCATTTTCATAAAGAATCGGACATATTAGCAGGGACCTAGGGACTAATTCGCCCAGTGCACTTTGGATTTTGTTAAAGTAATAGGCCGGGACATCTTCGATCAGAAGCGAACGTTTTTCTAATGCAACTTGGCCGACAAGGCCCTCGCCAAAGTCGACCGTTCTTTTGGACTCTTCGTCCTTTGACAAGGCATAGCCACTGACTCTTTGAAGTTTTTTATCATCATACACCAAGTAAAAGGCACCAACTTGAGCATTTGTAAATGGCACTAAATGGCTTAATATACTTTGCCCCAAGCGGGAAATAATCTGTTCGCCCCGCATACTTTCTGAAAGTGCAATTTGTCCACCGCGCAGATAATCAAGTTCACGGAATTTTTCGCGCAACGATGCCTCTGATCTTTTTCTTTCAGAGATATCTCGTTCAGTAGTAGCAATCCCAGTTAATTTTCCTTTATCGTCTGTTAGTTTTGTATTTGTTAGCCAAACGTCGACGATTTTTCCGTCTTTGGTTTTTCTTTTGGTTTCAAGATTGGGAACTAATTCTCCACGTTTTAGCGACGCTAGGAATCCGCGGGCTTCTTCTTGGTATTCGGTGGGAACTGTATCTACAATATTTTTCTTTAGGGCTTCAGCCTCGGAATAGCCATACATTAATTCAGCGCCACGATTCCAAGCTAGAATATTTCCCTCTAGATCTTGGAAGGTGATGGCATCATTGGAATCTTGAATGACCGTAGCCATTCGTCGAAACTTTTCTAGGGTTCTTGTTTGTTCCGAAATATCACGCTCTGTGGTCGCGATGCCGGTCAATTTTCCCTTATCATCAGTTAGTTTTGTGTTAGTTAACCAAACGTCGACGATGCGTCCATCTTTAGTTCTGCGCTTTGTCTCTAAGTTGGGGACAAGCTTACCACTTTTTAAGGAGGCCAGAAATCCTCGAGCTTCCTCTTGATATTCGGCCGGCACTGTATCAACGATGTTCATGCTTAGGGCTTCAGCTTCTGAATAACCATACATCATTTCGGCGCCTCGGTTCCAAGCCAGGATATTTCCTTCTAAATCCTGGAATGTGATCGCATCATTGGAATCTTGAATAACTGTCGCCATTCGGCGAAATTTTTCAAGAGATCCCATTCGTTCTGAAATATCTCGTTCAGTAGTGGCAATGCCTGTTAATGTTCCTTTATCATCAGTCAATTTTGTATTTGTTAACCAGACGTCGACAATTTTGCCGTCTTTTGTTTTACGTTTTGTCTCCAAAGTAGGAACCAGCTCGCCGCGCTTTAAAGACGCCAAAAAAGCTCGGGCTTCTTCTTGATATTCTGCCGGCACCGTATCGACAATATTCATACGAAGGGCTTCGGCTTCCGAATAACCGTACATTAATTCTGCCCCGCGATTCCAAGCCAGAATATTTCCTTCTAAATCTTGAAAGGTGATCGCGTCATTGGAATCTTGAATTACCGTTGCCATTCGCCGAAATTTTTCTAAAGAGCCCATGCCTTCGGCGGCTTCCTTTGGAACTTTCGCAGATTTACTTGAAGTTGGTTTAATCAAGGCAGAAGACTTCTGACGTCGGAGCGGTTTCTTTGCCATAATGTTTTCTCGTGATTCTTTGGTATTGAATCGAAAATATTTTCGAGTCACAAATTGAAAACTGCTGAAGAGATTATGTGCGTTGCCGATGACGCTAGGCCATTCAAGGGCGATTAGCTAATTAAATACCTTAAATTTGATAATATCATCGGCAAGGGGCATTTTACCCGTCATAACAAAGGCCATACTCGCGGTGGACTCTTTCACAAGAAAGCTATAAAAGTTTGCGTTCAAACTTTTTAATAAGTTCAGAAACTTTGTCAGGGGATTTGAGAAGAAAATTGTGATCTCCAGGAACTGACTGCAATTCAATATTGGGACTTTGCTGTAGCTTTACTAAATCACCAGTTTTAGAGTAAGCATCTTCTTGGCTTGTAATCAGTAAAATCGGTAGGCTTGGCACATTTTCAAGAAGATCGAAAAACCTTTGATTCTCTAAAATATTTTCTAAAGATCCTGTAAAGCTTTCCCAAGTGTGTTTGGTCACATCCATCGCAACATCAGGCGGTAATTCCGGATCCGATAATCTAATCACTGGATAAAAAGCGATCGGCGCCATCTCATGAATGGCACAAAGTAACTTTCCCCAAGTTTTATTAAACGTCATTCCAACCATAAATTTTGAAGATGAGTTTTTAAGATCCTGTTCTAGATCACCCTTACCTGTAACAATGGGCGGGTTGATCAGAATGAGGCCACTGACTTTAGTTTTCATTGAATTTGCGACGTTTAAAGAAAGGAGCGCACCCATTGAGTGTCCGACAAAAATTATTTTTTGATCTGAAACCCCGGCTTGTTTTAAGGTTCGTAAAATATAATCAACGTGTTCTTCAACCGTGTACTTAAGATAGGGCTTTGGCGAATCCCCGAAGCCTAATAAATCAACGGCCATCACTTCATGGTCTGGTGACAATTGCTGAAGGATCGGATTCCAGTACCGATGCGAACCTAAAAGCCCATGCAGAAAAACCAGGGTGGTTTTTCCCTGGCCTTCTTTTTTAAAAACTAAAGTTTTTTTGGATAAGTCAGATTTTTTTTGTGAATCGATCATCCAAAGCCGAAGTGCGATGAAGGTCAATGTCGCACCAAAAAGTATCATTACTTTGTTCTTAGTTTTAGAAATAAGAGTCTCCTTAGTTAACGATCAGGTGCCCTGATAGCATATTCATGCCGCAGGCAAAACGAATATCACCCTTTTGTAGCACGCCAACATCAACACTGACCTCTTTATTCAGCGGCAAGTCTGTTTTAATCTTTCTTTCTTTGATAACGATTTCAGTGGCACAAGTTTTATCAGTTTTACGCGTCACTTTTAAGACAACATGGGTCCCAGGTTTAACTTTAATATCACTAGGTTCGAACCCCTTTTCGGTGACTTGCAATGGGATCGTCTGGATTTCTTCTTTGGCTTGGGCTGCTTGGAAGCCTAAAATACAAGCTGCGATCAGAATTACTTTTTTCATAAACTCTCCTTTTTAGGGTTTAATATTTCTTTGGATTTCCAAATATAAAAAATAACCGGATAAATTAAAAGCTCTAAGATAAAAGATGTCAGAAGTCCGCCAATCATGGGTGCTGCAATTCGCTTCATCACATCTGCCCCTGCACCGGACGACCACATAATTGGAACCAGTCCCATAAATAAAGCTAGCACTGTCATAAGCTTGGGTCGAATACGATGAACGGCGCCTTCGATGACAGCGTCGTGCAGATCTTGCAAAGTATTCATCTTATTTTTCTTTTGACGCTCTTCATAAGCCAAATCCAAATACATCAGCATAAATACACCGGTCTCGGCATCAAGACCAAGCAGCGCAATCATTCCCACCCACGCTGCAATCGAAAGGTGGTAACCAAGGAAAACCAAGAGCCAAACAGCGCCAATCAGTGAAAAAGGCACAGCTAACAAAACTATTCCAGTCTTCACCCATGATTTTGTATTAAAGTGCAGCAGTAACATAATAAGAATTAACGTCAGTGGAACGACAAATAAAAGTCTTTCTTTAACTCGTTCCATATTCTCGTACTGTCCGCTCCAAGTTAATGTATATCCTGTCGGAAGCTGAATTTTATCTTGAACAATTTTTTTAGCTTTTTCGACATAGGAGCCAATGTCGGTGTGATCTAAGTCTGGATCTATATAAATATATCCAACTAACGAAGCGTTTTCATTTCTGATCATAGAGGCACCTTCGTTGATTCGCACTTCCGCGACTTCGCTTAAAGGAAGTTGTGCGCCCGTTGGTGACGACAATAAAACTCTACGGATGCTTTCAATATCTTGACGGAAATCCGGAGCCATTCGAACTTGAATCGGGTAGCGTTCACGGCCCAGTAAGGCTGTTGAAACATTTTCTCCACCGATGGCTCCCATGGCCTGATCTTGAGCCATTTTTAATGAGAAGCCGTATTTTTGAAGTTTATTACGATCAAATTGAACATCCAAAAAATAGCCGCTGGCGATGCGTTCTGCCACGACAGTTCGAGTTCCTGATATTTCTTTTACAACCTGTTCAACTTGTTGTGCGACTTTTTGAATTGTTTTTAAATCATCGCCATAAATTTTAATACCTAAGGGACTTCTGATCCCAGTTGAAAGCATATCGATGCGATTTTTAATGGGCATGGTCCAAATATTTGGCATTCCGATAAAAATTAATTTCTCGTTCATTTCGGTGATCAGTTCTTCCTCAGAGATTCGGGAAGACCAAAGCCACGAGTGCCAGGAGTCTTTTTTTCGCCATTGGTCTTTATTCTTTAAAACAATGGTCGTTTCAATCATGGACAGCGGTGCAATATCTGTCGAAGTTTCTGCGCGTCCTGCTTTTCCAAAGACGCTTTCCACCTCGGGAAAGGTTTTTAGAATTTGGTCTTGCAGGGTTAAAACTCTCTGTGCTTCAGTGATTGAAATTCCAGGAAAAGCAGTGGGCATGTATAGTAGGCTGCCTTCGTGCAGGGTTGGCATAAACTCTGAGCCTAGAAGTAAAAACCCGGGGATGATGGATAGGACGGCAACAAAAGACAAAGCTAGAACCGTTTTTTTTCTCATCAGAACAAAGTGCAAAACAGGTTCGTAAATTGCAAAAAGCCTTCGACTAATAGGGTGCTTATGTTCAGAATAATATTTCCCAACCAAAAGTTTATTGCCCAG
>JAYWDA010000486.1:0-1984 GCA_043780105.1 Pseudobdellovibrionaceae bacterium
AGCGCATTTTTCTGATTCAAAATTTGTTTTTCTGGCCAATATTTCTCCGGACCTGCAATTAAAAGTCCTAGAGCAAGTGAAAACTCCGTACTTTGTCGGGATGGACACGATGAATTTTTGGATCTCTTCAAAAAAAGACGACCTGTTAAAAGTCTTAAGCAAAGTGGATGTTGTTTTAATCAATGAAACAGAAGCAGAAATGTTGACGGGCGAAAAAAATGCGATTGCAGCGGCTCCAAAAATCACTCACATGGGACCTCAAGCGGTTGTGATTAAGCGCGGTGAGTATGGCTTTGCGATGTATTCAAGCGAGCAAGGATACTTCATGTTGCCGGCTATGCCGACTCCGATTGTGATTGACCCAACCGGTGCCGGCGATACTTTTGCCGGTGGATTTTTTGGGCACTTGGCAAGCTTGAAACGCAAGCCCACAGTTGCAGATATGAAGCAAGCTTGTGTAGTGGGAACGGTTTTGGCTAGTTTCACAATTCAAGATTTCAGTGTCAAAGCGCTATCGCAAGTTAAAATCGGTCAGCTTGAAGAGCGCATGTCTCAGTATCGGAAAGTGATCAGCTAAGCACTATTTCAAATTTTCTTCCTGGCAGAAATTTCTAAATGGCAGAATCTGTATACGGTCTGAAATGGCATAGGATTTTTCACCGCGATGAACCTGGTAAAACTTAGGTATTGAAGTTCGTTCTGCAAAATATTTTAGGTGGGGTGAGGCTTTTCTTTCCCCAGCTTTACATTCGACTGCAAAGAGGGGCTTTTTATTTTTTAAGACGACGAAATCAATTTCGCGACCTTCCACATCCCTTAAGAATCTAAGCTCCATATTTTCGCCCTGAGTGTCCTCAAGGTAATGACAATATTTCAAAAGGTGACTGGCTACAAAATTTTCCCATTTCGGCCCTTGGTTATTATCTTCAGAATCTAATTCGCTCCAATCCCAAAGATAAATTTTTTGCTCTTTTTTAACGGCTTTAATTTTTGGTGGACCAAAGGGCGCAATACGGTAGCAGTAGTAAACGTTTTCCAGAATGGTCAGCCACTTTTCGACGGTTTTAAAATCCACTTCCAGTTCCTGCGCCAGATTTTTTCTTGAAAGTGGCGCACCGATTCGATCGGGGAGAGCATTTATTAAAAGTTCAATATTTGAAATTTCTTTAATATTTTCGAGGTCGCGAATATCAGAATAAACAATTCTATCGCGGCGCTGACGGTGCCAACGCTTCAAGGAAGTGGGATCTTTTTTTAAGTAAGGCTCAGGAAAGCCGCCGAACTGATAAAGACGGTCCATATGACTTACTGAGAAGTCACTTGAAACTTCTGGCAGAGTTAATGGGTGCATACGATAATAGTGATAGCGACCCAGCAGTGAGTCGCCTCCCTTTCTATAATAATCTAACCGAGCAGAGCCGGTGACTAAAAATTGATGCGTCTTCTTAAGTTTATCATAGTAGCCCTTAATCAGCCCGCGCCACTTCGCGAATTTATGAATTTCGTCAAAGAGGATCAATTTTTCTTTTTTTGGCCATTCAGCGGATAGGATTTTTTTTCTATCTTCGATATTGTCCCAGTTCAAGTAGGCGGGATGGGTCTCGTTAAAATCAGTCAATAGACTTTGCGAAAAGGTTGTCTTTCCAACCTGTCTTGGACCTCCTAAAAAAACCATTTTTTCTTTTAGATCGGCGACAATGGAAGTTTTTAAATATCTTTGTAAAGTAGACATAACTCTACTTTACAAGCCTTTAAAGTAGAGTCAAGTCTACTTTAAAGGCTAGCGACGCCGGGTGTAGTCCCGGCCCCACGTGTTAGCTTTGGGCAGGCACAGAAATAAGATCGGTAATAAAAGGCGGCGGGGAACAATCCTTCGAATATAATAAAATAAATAGGCATCAGGCGTCACCGGGACCCAAAGTGGAGGATCTTCGGTCTGGAGAACCTTTAATATCTTTTTAGCAATTTGAGTTGGATTTACCAG
>JAYWDA010000487.1:0-3432 GCA_043780105.1 Pseudobdellovibrionaceae bacterium
CAAAATGCCCCATATCTGCATACAAAGCTTCGCCGCCTGTCACAACTAGAAAAACAGATCCCAACACCAAAAATCCTAAGACTCCATTATTCACAAAAAATTTCACAGCCCAAATTGGATTTAATCCATTTAAGACATCGGGGTTTAAGGAAATTCCATAAATTCCTAGAGCGGCTAAAACAAAAAACCAAACAAGCAGGACCGGACCGAAGAATAATCCGATTCGACCCGTGCCAAATCGTTGCATTAAAAAAAGCGCGTTCATAATAAAAATTGTTAAAGGAATAACGTAGGGCTCAAACACAGGCGTCACAAATTTTAAACCTTCAACAGCAGAAAGGACTGAAATAGCCGGAGTGATCACGCCATCTCCGTAAAGAAGAGCCGCACCAAAAAGACCGCAAACAATAATACTTGCTCTTAGTAAAGGTGATTCTCGTCCTGGAATGGTCCCAAGTCCAAGGGCCATCAAAGATAGAATTCCACCCTCTCCCCGATTGTCAGCCCGTAGGACAAAGATCATATATTTTATGCAAATGACGATGACGAGGGTCCAAAAAATCAGCGACAAAATCCCCAGAACATTTTCGTTGATCACTGGAAGGCCGTGTTCGCCACCGAAACACTCTCTTAAAGAATAAAGTGGACTGGTCCCGATATCGCCAAAAACAATGCCCAAAGCACCAAGAGCTAAGGCCCACATACTGGATTTTGAATCATCATGAGTTGTCTGGTTGGATTGCACGATATAAATGTAGCGTGCCTTGCGATTCATGTCTATGTCGCACCCCATTGACAAAAGTAAAAACGATGCTTCTAATCATCTGTAGGGGGTTTTTATGGAGACCGGTCGTCGTTGGTTTGTTCTTGAAAATAATCAAGTGAATGGCCCCTATCAAACTGCTGAAGTCGAGGCTCTGATGCCGAATGCAAAAAGCCCTCTGATTTGGGGACGTGGCTTGAGCGAGTGGCTGCCCCCGCAGGAATGGCTTCAAGCTTTAAAAGATCCTTCAATCAACACACAGGTGTCTTCCGACCAACCGGAATGGCATTATCGGCACGAAGGAAAAGAATTCGGACCCATGACTTTTAAATCCATGATGGACGTTCTTAAAACCCATTCGGATTTCGAAAACTTTGTTGTCTACAATGAAGTTCAAAAAGAGTGGCAGGAACTTTATTTAGTCGCAAAAATTTGTGATGAACTTGGCATTTCTAGGCGGGTTCACCCTCGGGTTCCCATTATGGCATCGCTTGTTTGCGAAACGCCTCGGGGAGCTGTCACGACAAAAATTATTTCTATCAGCGAAGGCGGGCTTGGCGCGAGTGAAGCCAGTCAGTTAAAAGTCGGCGAAAAATACAAGGCTACTCTGACAAGCTCGAATCTTTACTCAAGCCTTAATTGTATGATCGAAGTGATGTATTTAGGTGCCGAGGGCTATGCAGGCCTCAGATTTTTAAGTCTTCCGGCTGAATCGCGAAGCACTATTATTACCTACATTAATAAATTTAAAGATTTGCGAAAGTAAGCTTTAAATTACGCGCGGAAAGCAAGAGTGCAGTTGCGCTTGCTCTGAAAACCCATACGAACTTGAAGTTCAAAGCCTTCATTTTTAAGTGTTCGCTTTAAGTCACCCGTGCAAGAAAAAGTTCCCAAACAAACTTGGCGATGAGCCCAGGCTTTTAGAAAATTGGATAGAAACTCGGGTGTCCACAAATCAGGGCTGACCGCGCGACTAAAGGCATCGTACATCAGACCATGAAAATGGGGCGTGGCTGTAGTGCAATGCTCAAGAGCACCGTCGACACGCCACATTTTTTTCTGGTAAAGCTCGGCAAGAAACGCACGCCCGCGTTGGATGTCACTCATGCCAGAGTTAAAAACAAATTTTCCAATTTGATCGTAGGTGGCTTGAACTTCGGGATGAAGAGGGCGATGAAAAATCCAGGAAATAAAGTATTCCGTAAGCTCCGGCACAATTTCAAAACTTTGCAACTGAAGAGATCGATCTTGAGAAATATCCATAAACTCACGAGCCACAAGAAGTTCTACATAACCCAGCCCCAATCCAACGCTTAGAAAGCGGGATTCAGTGAGGTTTTTCTCTTTCACCCAATCTGTGACCGGCTTATAAATATAAAGTGTCTCTTCCCAGGCGCCGCCAGAATGATGCATCGATTGGCCCGTTTCAAAATCAGGACGTGTCGGCGTAGGCCGCCTGAGCGTGGGACTGCCATCTTGAGTTTTTTCTAAGGTAAAACCAATCTCTGACCATGTTTTCAAGCTGGAATCTCCGAACAAGTTGACAGACAGGATTTAATTCTTCATCACCAATCTATGGAAAAAGGCTGGCGTGGTTTACCGTATAACACAATCTCAAGTTTCTACCAGCAACGATTTGGTGAGAAGATTTATAAGATCCCCGTTTCTGTGGTCGATGATTGTCCCAATCGGCGTGGCCTGAAGGGTATGCAAACTTGTGTGTTTTGTGATGTCTGGGGATCAGCGGCTAGATCTGAAGCCCAAGGCATGGAACTGTCAAAGCAGATATCTGAATTTGGTCAACACTTAGGCGATCGATACAACGCCAAAAATTTCCTGGTTTATTTTCAAGCCTATACAAATTCATTCACTAAAATTTCTTCTTTAAAAAGTAATTTTGAAACTTCATTAAGCTTTCCGTTTGTAAAAGGTTTTGTCGTTGGCACCCGTCCCGACTGTTTGTCTCCGTCAGTTTTGAATTTATGGCAGGAGTATCACGAAAAATCTTTTGTCTCTGTTGAGCTGGGTGTGCAAAGTTTTTTTGACGATCAACTCGAGTTTATGCGTCGGGGTCATACGGCTCAAGCATCTTTGGATGCCATTGCAAAAATAACTTCTGCAACGAGTGTCGACTTAGGAATTCATTTGATGTTTGGTCAGCCCGGTGAAACCGATGAACATATTATTCAAACTGCAAAAATCGTGAATACTTTGCCCATTACAAATATTAAGCTTCACAATTTACATGTCCTTACTAATACACCTTTAGAAAACATGTTTCGTGAAGGAATTTTTCAGCCCATCGAAAGAGCGCAGTACGCCCACCGAGTGCAAATATTTCTAGAGCATTTGTCGCCCCGTTTTTTCATGCATAGGTTAGCGGCCCTAGCCCCAAGGCGAGATGAATTGGTTGCACCCGCTTGGACTTCTGACAAGATGGGCACACATCAATTTATTATTGATCACCTTAGATCCCAAGGCAGTTACCAGGGTCGTCATTTTATTGCTGTCACAAATCAAGAAAAACAGGACCAGCAAAATTTCTTTTTAAATTCACAACCTCTTGCAAGCTTGTGATCCCACATATTTAAGTTCATTTAAGAAATGTTTGTGGGATTTTGAAATTTGTCCTTATCTGACAAGGGTTTGCGGCACCTAGACCATTCTCC
>JAYWDA010000488.1:0-7033 GCA_043780105.1 Pseudobdellovibrionaceae bacterium
ATGGGCGAAAATGGCAAAGATAACGTGACCTCGCAGCTAGTCCATTCTTTTGAACAAACAGGCACATCAACAGTTTCGATTATGAAAGTGGAACAGAAAGACGTTTCTAAATATGGCGTCGCCGAAGTGGAAGAACAGCGTGACGGTTTCTTTAAAGTCACCAATCTCATTGAAAAACCAAAGCCTACGGAAACTTCCAGCCGCTGGGCCCTGCCGGGCCGCTATGTTTTTGATAACTCAATTATGAGTATCCTAAAAAATGCAAAACCTACTTTGAACGGTGAAATCCAATTGACCGACAGTATGAAAGAGCTGATTCATCAAGCCGGGCTAAACGCAATGACTTTTCAAGCCCAACGATTCGATGCCGGTGATAAACTTGGTTACCTGCAAGCTAATATTGAATTAGGCTTAAGAAACAAAGAAGTTGGCGCTGAACTTAAAAGTTATATTTTAAAGCTCTCAGAAAGACTGAAGGGAAACTAAATGCGTTGGAGATTTTTATTTATTCCTGCACTTTCCATCGTTATTTCCCAGCTAGCCTGGGCTTATATTCCTCCCAGTCGAATGATTTTGGGCCGGGTTTCTGAAAATGCCGGCTCAGGAATTTATTCGATTGAACAAGAAGTGCAAATACCTTTGGGTGCTGAGCCTATCTATCTTAAAGAAACTTGGCTGATTGAAAATGAACGGAACTTGCGCTTAACAGTCAATGGCACGAAGGACTTAAAAGATTTAATTCATCTGCAGTTTATTTATGTGGGCGGGCAAAAATGGCAGCTTAAAAATGGCCGCAAAGAATCCACAAAAATTTCTGAAGATTTTGTTGAAAAATATTTCCACTTTAGAAATGCAGAAAATCTGATCGGGTCATTGCAATCTCTTAAAATTTTACCTGTTACCTTAACGACTAGAAAAGCCGCTGTTAAAAAAGGTGAAGAATTTAAATATGAGCCCGAGTCCTTTGTTCGACTGACTCGGACAGAAGGTAGTGTCAGTTACGCTTTCGGACAACCGTCAGCGGTTGAGCAAAAGGAACTTAATCCTGGCTTTTGGGTGGAACAAGACCAGTTCATCATTCGCAAAATTCGCTTTCCTTCGCAGGCTGAAGTGACAGCTGAAAACTATACGCCTTTTGCGCGCGGCCTCAATCTTCCAAAGCTTAGAACCATTCAGTGGAACCAAAATACTGTGACAATTCGCCTGCTGAATGTTTCTGGAAAAGTCGCAAAGTCTGGTCAATTGTTTCAACCGAACACTTTAGATGTTCCCTACACGATAAAGCCGCTCCCCGATGCCTCTGCGCAAACTTTGATCGAGGAGTTTTACTCGAGGTTTCGATGAGTGGGATTTCCCACTGGAAAGTGGCCGTGGAGGCTCCTCTTTTCGAGCCTTTGACTTATTCTAGTCCTACCGAGCGTCCTCTTTTGCGAGGACAAACCGTTTCTGTTCCTTTGGGTCGTGGGCAACGAATCACTCGCGGTGTAATTCTGGGTCCGTCTGAACCTTATGAAAATTCTAAGTCTGTTCAAGACACCGAATCTGAGTTTCCCTTGTTGCCTGATAAATACTTACAGTGGCTAGAGTGGATTTCGAGTTATTATATTTATCCGATCGGACTGATAACTCAGTTAGCCTTCCCGCCCTTAAAAAAAGTATCGAAAGAAAGAAAGTCCAACAGGCCACCGGTCATTCCGGTGCTTGAAAAAAGTAAGCGACCTCATTTGACCATTGAACAAAAAAAGGTTTTTGAAGATATCGCTGCTCAGCCTGACTTCGCAGTCCACTTAGTTTTTGGTGTGACAGGATCAGGAAAAACAGAAGTCTACTTACAGCTTTTAGAAAAAGTTTTAGAAAAAGGCCAAACTGGAATGGTTTTAGTTCCAGAAATTTCTTTAACTCCGCAGCTCATTCAGCGATTCGTTGAACGCTTCGGAGATCGCATTGCCGCACTTCATTCGCAGTTAACGGGTCGTGAGCGAACAACGCAGTGGTGGGATATTGTTGAGGGTCGAAAAAGTATTTTGATCGGCGCACGCTCTGCCCTATTTTGTCCGATGCCGAATTTAGGTTTAATCATTGTCGATGAAGAACATGAACCCAGCTATAAACAGGAAGAAAAATTAAAATATCACGGTAGAGACTGCGCCATTATGCTGGCAAAAACTTTGGGTTGCCCGATTGTTTTAGGATCAGCGACACCCAGTTTAGAAAGCTGGAATAATGCGAAAGAAGGTCGCTACAAACTTCACACTTTAAAAAATCGTGTCGGTGATCGCCATCTTCCCACCGTCAGCCTTGTTGATTTGCGCGAAACCGATGATCAAAGGCCCAGCTATCTTCCCCATTGGATGAGCGTTGATTTATTTAAAAAAATTCAAGCCACGATTGAAAAAAATAAACAGGTCGCACTTTTTTTAAACCGTCGGGGACTTTCTCCGCTAGTGATTTGTCCTACTTGTGGGCACACTATGCAGTGTCCAAATTGTGATATCAATCTAACCCTACATGCAAACTCGCATTTAATTTGTCATTACTGCGACTATCACGAAAATTTTAAGTCCTTTTGCGGCGAATGCCACGACGGCGAAATGAAATCGTTAGGACTCGGCACCGAGCAAGTTGAATTAGATCTTAAAAAATTATTTCCTTACTCAAATGTCGCCCGCGCTGACCGTGATGAGATCCAAAATCGCGCGGACCTTGAAGAGCTGATTGAAAACATGGAAAAAGGTGTCATCGATATTTTAGTCGGAACCCAAATGATCGCTAAAGGTTTGGATTTTCCTAAACTTCATTTAGTCGGTTTGGTTTTAGCGGACGTGGGCTTTAATCTTCCTGATTTCAGATCCACTGAGCGCAGTTTTCAACTGATCACTCAGATGAGCGGTCGATCTGGTCGGCATATTGATAAAGAAGATGGTGCAGGATTAGTTTTAGTTCAGGCGTACAACACAGAACATCTCAGTATTGAGTACGCAAAAAATCATGACTTCGAAGGCTTCGCAGAAAAGGAACTTGAGCACCGTAAAACTTTTAATTACCCCCCATTTGGGAAACTGATTAGTTTTCGAATTCAAGGGATGCACTTAAGCGCTGTACAAACCACTTGTGACCGCCTTGTCGCACGGGCGAAGCATTTAAAAGAAACTTATCAGCCCTACCAGAGTCTAGATATATTAGGTCCAGCTCCATCCCCTATTCCGCGGCTACGAAATTTATTTCGATATCAAGTGCTGTTAAAAGGGCCTCAGGCCAAAATCCTTAATCAGCTGACTCGACAAATTCTAGGATCACAAGAGTGGGTCGAGAAGGGCACCCGAGTCCTAGTGGATGTTGACCCTATTGCAATGCTCTAAGATAATTGGAGCATGGTGCATTGTCCGCGGTGCGGGGTCGAAGCTTCCGAGCTTCACAAATTAGATCCCAATCTTATTCAAAGACTTCAGGATGCGGGCGACTCGGCTCCGGCGGAAGTTTGCAATCCCTGTCGTTCAGAGCTTCATAAAACAAATCAAAGCCATTCTGGTGGCGTTTTAATTCAACAAGAACGCGCGGCCGAGCAACATCGTCTGCATATGTGGAAAAGCCGAGTTTTATTAATCCGCCGAGCTCGGGGTTTAATGAGCCAAAAAAATTATTCGGAAGCGGCTGCTAATTATGAAAAATATCTTAAAATTCTAGAGATTGTATTTCAGTGTAAAAAGGGTTCTCCATTAACGCCAGAAATGTTTAAAGATAATGCACGAACAAGTGAGCTGACTGTTGTGGCTTCGGTTTATTGGGATCTTTTAAGAATTTATGATTCTAGTGATCGCTATGGCGACCGACAAAGCATCGCGGCTCGGCAGCTTGCTAGCTTTATTCGCTTCACGCCAATATTTCCTGACATTATTAAAAAGGCACAAGCTTTTGCGAAACAAGCAAAGCATCCAGAAATTATCCGTGCCTTTTTAAAAGGGGCGTCTTCGGCAAGGCCAAGGTGTTTTGTTGCAACCTCGGCTTTTATGACCCCAATGGCGCCAGAGGTTCAGATTCTAAGATTTTATCGCGATGAATATTTGCAAAAATCAGCAATAGGTCGAATTTTTATTCAAGTATATTATCGCGTCTCTCCGCGGTTTGCCGAATTTTTGGACACGAATTCTGCCTTGAAACCGATAGTCCGTGGCCTTTTACGTCTTTTGATCAAATGCGTTGGTGTTCTTTAGCCACTTTGCTCTTGCAAGATCCCTAGATCTTGATGATCTTAGTTGTATGAAAGTCTATGATTACATTGTTATCGGAAGCGATTTAGGAAGCCTTGCTCTAGCGTGTGCTTTATCCCAAAATACAAAAAATGTCGCCTTGGTGGACAGCCAAGATTTTGCAGGCAACGATTGCAAAGCCATTTCGTTTCCCACCGGCATGATCTCAAACGGCTTTCACTTTACACCGGATTCAGATTTGACTAAAAAAGCGGTTTCTTTTTTAGAAGAACTGATCGGTGAAAATATTTTAGGCCCTGCTCGCGAAATTCCGCCGATGACCTTTGAACAAGGACAGTTGAAAGAATTTTTAGGCTTCGGTGAAAACAATCCGACATTTTACGAAGAAATTAAATTTTTCACGACGCCTCAACGCCGCGAAGTTTTAATTCCAACCCATCAGTGGGCTAGTCTTTTAATTCAAAAATTTCAAGGCGACTTTATTCCAAGATCTTATGTCACAAAGTTTGAAGTGACTGAAAATAAAGTGACCGCCATTAAAATCAATGGCGCTAAAACCATCGAAGCTTTGAATTTTATTTATTGCGGACCTGTGAAATCCTTAGCCCGTCTGCTTCCGGAAGAGGCTTTGACACAAAAAGCTCGTACAAAATTAGCTAAAAATACTTATTGTTCAGCACTGTATTTGGACTTATGTCACGCTTCGCAAGTGACTGAAAGTTCTGCTGTTCATATTTTGCAGGGAACAAATCCTGATGAACAAGGACCTTGTGCGGGACAATTTCAACCCGCGATCGAAAAGGACGGCCAAACACTGCAAGCTTCCCAGTGGATCACCTTTATCGAAGACGAAGTCGAAGAAGAAAGCGAAGTCGTCGGTATGGCCCTAAAAAAAATGAAACGCCAAATCAAGCGCGCTTATCCTGAGTCGCTTGAGAATATGAAAATCGAGCGCATCCGCTGGGCCCCATTGGTTTCAGCCTTAAGTGATTTAAAACTGAGCGGCCAACAAACTTTGGGCGAAATCCAAAATTTATGGATTGGTTCAGGTTCGGCCAACACCCAAAAATTCTGGGTCGGAAGCCTCCTTCAAGCTCAGATGATTTTAGCCGCGATGGGTTTCCAACCCGCGCAGGCTCTCGAAGAAAATATGACGGATTTAGGGGTCTAAGTCCGGGCTTTTTGTTTGCCCCCCGATGGGCCCTGTGTTATCCGAATACCCACTATTACACACTTCCAGGCACGCAACTGGTCCTCGAAGTTTAAAGTTTCCACATTGGAGACCGCAAACAAGAGGCTTATCCCCGGAGTTATCCACTCTAGGGCTCTGCCGGAAGGAGGCTAAGGGAACGTCAAAATTCCCTGCGGTTTCAATCAATTATGATTGCGCCGTTATTAACCAGAGGAGGATTAAGTGGCCCAAGTTACTATGAAAGAGATGTTGGACGCCGGAGTTCATTTCGGACATCAAACCCAACGTTGGAACCCTAAGATGAAGCCTTTTGTTTACACAGCACGAGGCGGAATCCATATTATCGATCTCCAAAAAACTGTCATCCGCGCTCAAAAAGCCGCTGATTTCGTTAAAGAAGTCGCCGCTAGCGGCGGAACGATCATTTTCGTTGGAACAAAAAAACAAGCTATCGAGCCTATCACTGAAGCCGCTCAACGTTGTGGTCAGTACTATGTGACGAAGCGTTGGTTGGGTGGAATGTTAACTAACTTCCAAACCATCAAAGCTTCGATCGATCGTCTTCGTAAAATCGATCAAATGCGCGAAAAAGGCGAGACCACTTTTTTCACTAAAAAAGAGCGCGCTCGTTTAGAAAAAGAATATTTAAAACTGAGCGAATACTTAAACGGAATCCGTGAAATGAAAGACATGCCTTCAGCGATGTTCGTTGTCGATTTGCCAAAAGAACACATTGCTGTTGCTGAAGCAAAACGCCTTGGAATTCCTGTTGTTGCGATTGCAGACTCAAACGCCGACCCTGAAGAGATTGAATATCCAATTCCAGGAAACGACGATGCCATCCGTTCTATTAAATTATTTGCTAATCTGATTGCTGACTCTTACATCGAAGGCGCGAAGCTTTATGATGCTAAGATCCGTTCACAAACTGATAAAGCGGATGATGTTAAGGATGCTGGAACTGCGTCTAAAGACGATGCTCCTAAGCGCCGCAGCCGAACACCTGGAACTGGCACAACAGCTCCAGCGGCAGCAGCAACAACAGCACGCCCTGAAGTTAAAAAATCAGCTGGCCCGACTGTTGTTAAAACAACTAAAGCCCGTAAATTGGTGGCTGCAGGAACGGCTGAGGATGTTGAAATCCAAGCTGAACTTGATAACGTCCCTGAAGAAGCAGCAAAAGACGACGCGGCTGAGTAATCAGCCCGTTTCTCTTCTACTGTTATCCGCTTAAATTTAAACTTTAAGGAGATTTGCTATGTCGATTTCTGCCTCTATGGTTAAAGAACTCAGAGAAAAAACTAACGCCGGAATGCTTGATTGCAAAAAAGCTCTTGAGGAATCTCAGGGTGATTTCGAAGCCGCTGTTGAATGGCTTCGTAAAAAAGGTTTGTCTGCAGCTGCTAAAAAATCAGGTCGCGTTGCGGCCGAGGGCCTTGTTTCTGCAGCCGTTGTTGCTGGTGGAAAATTGGCTGTTGTTGCTGAGGTGAATTCAGAGACTGATTTCGTTTCTAGAAATGATGATTTTAAAGTTTTCGTTCAATCTATTATCGATCACGTTGCAACATCAAAAGCGACAGGTCCCGTCTTAGATCAACCTTACCAAAAAAACACAGCTCAAACTGTGGGCGAC
>JAYWDA010000489.1:0-5583 GCA_043780105.1 Pseudobdellovibrionaceae bacterium
CGAAAGATTTCACGCTGCCCCTTTCGGTGACAGCCAATTTAAATTCTGCACATCAAGAGGTCAAATTAAAGACTCAGACCGATATCAGGGTCAGTTCTAATTTTAAGGAAATTTTTGTCGACATTTTAGCAAGTATTGATTCACTTCAGTTAGAACTTCCTCCCTTGGACCCGATGAAGGGAAAACCGCGGGTCACTGTGGATCGTCGAATCTTAAGGATCCCTCCTGTTGCGACTAAAAAAGAACCTAAAATTAAAGTTTATTTTACTTTAGAAGTTCAAACTGCAAAGCCAGGCGCGATCAGATTGCTATCGCCTTATTTCCGCCCCAACTTGCCTCTGACTTTGGCTATTAATCAAAATCAAAAACATAAAAACTCGGGCTTTCTGCAGGCAGAGCCTTTTCAAATTGAATACCTACGCAGAAAAGTTCAAGTGGAAAAAATGCATATCGATTTTCCGGCTTCAGAAAAAGAGGTGATCCCGGTTGATGCAAGATTTCGGATCAATCAAACTCAGTACACAATCACGATTGATGTTACGGGGCCGATCAATAAGCCAAATATCGTCATGAACAGCGAACCTTATCTTTCGGAAAGCGAAATTATTTCTGTGCTTCTTTATGACCGAACAAGTAATGAATTAAGCTCTGGCGATGCAGAAACCGCAGGTGGCGTGCAAGCCGCCGTCGCCGACCGAGCCATTGGACTTTTTGGTTTATGGGCTTTTGCAGCGACGCCGATAAAAAGTTTTTCTTATAATCCTGTGACGAAAGTTTATACGGCAACAGTGGCTTTAACAGACGATGTGACCGCAGGAATTGGAACCAATTGGGAAGAATCAACCAGGTTAGAACTTCGCAAGCGAGTTTCGAAAAGTTGGATGCTGACAGCCGCTTGGTCACCCGCCACCCAGGAAGAGCAGCAATCAACGAAGCTTGTGCTTCAATGGGAAAAGCGGTTTTAATCCTTGTTTTCAAGCCTTTCATGAAATAACGTTGGGGCATGCATACACTCTTTCATTGGATTCTTTCAGCGTTGGCCGTCTTAGTAACTTCAAAAATCATTTCAGGCTTTCAAGTCAGCGGATTTTTTTCTGCGATGTGGGCCGCTGCATTGATTGGCTTAGCCAATATTGTGATTTGGCCGATTTTGATGTTTCTAACTTTGCCGATTAATATTTTAACCTTGGGTCTTTTTACTTTTGTGGTGAACGGCGCTGTTCTTAAACTTTGCGCAGCCATTCTACCAGGATTTAAAATTGACGGTTGGCTGGCCGCGATTCTTGGAGCTATCGTGCTATCTTTAGTGAATATGGCATTTCACTATTTAATTCCGGGCGCACCCATTCAAGGAACCGCGGTTTAATTTTTAAAACAGTGGACCAAAAATTCGTAAGACGCCCTCGATGGCTTCACGCACCCAGCTTGATCTGTGAATCTCATAGACTGAAGCTTCTTGATTCCGGTCGGCATACCAATCAATCAGCTCACGCACGTCCGGCTTGTAGTACAGGAAAATTCCAAGTTCATAATTATAAAGTAAACTTCTTAAATCAAAATTCGCTGAACCTACGACCGCCACATGGTCATCAATAATCATCAGCTTGGCATGAGTCATTTTTTGAGCTAAAGAAATTTTGGCGCCGGCCTCATGCAGTTCACGCAGGAAACTTCCTCGGCATAGATCGGCAAAGAGATGGTTGGACCGCTTTGGAACTAAAATCCTAACATCCACTCCCCGCTGGCAAGCCAAGGTCAGGGCCTTTAGCAAAGCGCCGTCAGGAACAAAATACGGAGTCGTCAGCCAAATTTTTTCTTTGGCTTCAAAACACGAAGTTAAAAGCCCATCGTACAATGGATCGCCGTTGATATCGGGTCCGCTAGCAACAATTTGGACGATGTGCTGATCTTTCGGGGTATGATCAGAAACACCGGATTTTGGCTTATCAAGGTGATAACTATGTTTCGCTTTGTCTTTTGAAAAAATTTTCCAATCAGAATTAAAAATCTCGATCAAGGGCTCAATCGCCAGTCCTTCAAGTCGCAAACAAAGATCTGACCACCGCTGCGGATCTGCGATAGGACCCATATATTCATCGGCATAATTCATTCCGCCAAAAATGGCGATCTGGTCGTCGAATATTGCAAGTTTCCGATGATTGCGCAGATTCGTTCGGCCTTGAGCCGGGTTATGAATAAGGGGCAGAAAAAATGTCACCCTCCCGCCCGCTTTTTTTAATTCTCTAAACGATGGCCTGATCAGAAAAGAAGATCCCCAAGCATCCACTAAGAGACGAACTTTAATTCCCGCCTTCGCACGCTCAATGAGCTTATTGAGGATCAACATTCCAACGGGGTCGCGGGAAAACACATAGACTTCGATATCGATCGAATGCTTGGCATTTTCAATTTCAGAAATGAGGACATTGTAACTGTCTTCCCCACTGGTCAGGATTTTAATATCAGAATTACTTAAGGGCGGATAAATTCCCGACGAGTACAAGATTTTTCCGAAGGGCTCGGCTCCTGGGGGTAGGCCTGATTTTTCTCGGCGAAGCCATTTCTTCTTTTTAACTCGGTTTTTGATTTTGCGTGTGCCGAAAGTTAGGTAGAGGGGGATGCCAAGATATGGGATGAGGATGATGGCGAAAATCCATGCCAGCGTGCTGCCCGGTGGGCGGCGGGAGCGGAGCAGGCTAAGGACCAGGGATAGCATGACGAGGAGGATGAGGCTTGAGAGGGCGTGGCCAAGAACGAAGTTATCGAAGACGTGTCTGACACTGAACATGAGGGCATTAGACTCTAATTGACACTGAATGGGAAGGACTGTGGTGGGAAAATATTTAATTAAGACACAATTGGCTTTTGAATTTTTAAATCAGCCAAAGGCAAATTCAAGATTACATTTGTGCCGACGCCCAAGATACTTTTAATCTCGACATCCCCGCCATTTTCCTGCATCACCTTCATCGTATGAAAAATTCCAAGACCTGACCCAGACGCTTTATTGAAACTAAAGCCTTTTGCCCCTATTTTACACAAGACTTCGGGTGAAATTCCAACGCCATTATCCTCGATAACTATTCTAGCTCGCGTGCCCTCGGAAGTTAATCGCACTAAAATAATTCCGTCAATTCTAGAAATAGACTCAACAGCATTATTAATTAGATTGGAAATAGATCGCTTAATGTTTTTTGCGTTGAAACTACAAAATAGTTCTTTTTTTTCAACTACAAGCTGAAAACGTAATTTTGACGACGAGAATTCAATTTCTTTTTCTTTAAAAATCGATGTAACAACTGGAACCAAATCCAGATTTACGTGCTCCCCGTTTATATCTCGACATGTGCCAGATATATTTAGATTACGACTTCGTGTTAATAGATCTTGTGATATTTGGTTAATTCTCTCGATCGCACTTGAAAAAATAGATTTATGAGGTTCTGGCATCTGCGATTTAGAAGCAACAATGTTTAACGCAGAAAGTGGGGATCTGATATCATGAGCCACTTGCGATGAAATTTCTAAAATCGCATGTGCCACTTGAATTTGTATTTCATTTTCCTTAGCCTGCGCAATAAAACGTCTCGTAGCCTCGAGTTCGAAAATGTCTAAATTTTTACCGGAAATTAACCCTTCAGTTAATGGGTTCAACAAGTCATTTTCGATATCATTTTCCATTCGAGATAGAAAGTAAGCGCCGAAAAAAGTGGCAAATAAACATAAAAACAACGCGGCCATCAGTGGACCACTTAAAGAGATTATGGAGATTGATGTCAGAAGATAGTAATTTTCGAAACCTTCAATCTCTAGTTTATTTTGAAAAGTAAATAAATTTGGTGATCGAATGCACGCATCTGATGTTTCGTTAATAGAAGTAATAAGTCGTGACCCTTCACATAGCACAACAGATTTTGCACCAACTTGCATTTGAACAACTTTAAGTGCGGTTTCTACTAGCTGCCTATTTTTTTGGTGAATCCCAAGGCCTACCAGTCCAGCACCTTGCTCCATACTATCATGTAAAGTTTTTTTTGAATCTGAAAACGAAATATACCCAATACAGCAAACAAAAACTAATATAATTAACCCACTGAGCAGCAGGAAAATTCTAGTTTTGCGCTTAAACCAAATTTTTAATGTCATACTTATTCAATCGCCTCAAATATTTCTAGCTGGCCACTGTTGCGATTAATGAAATCAGACTTAACTTTTACTTTGTCATTTCGATAAAGTGCTAATGCTTTATTGATTCCCAAATGAATAAAGGGTGCCTTTTCCAAAAGTTTTTTTGAAACCCGTGAGTAGATTTCGTCTATTTCTTGTGGAAGAACTAAGGATCGCCCTTTGTCTAATAAATCTGCAATTTCATTATCGAAATTGAGCGGAGTTACGATCGCGCCTTGATGTCCCAGCCGATGATATAAACCGTCGGGGTCAGTCCCAATAATACTAAATGACGCGACGATGATGTCGGCACCCTTTCCAGTATAGATCATTTCTATCATTTCTTTATGTGGTACGACTCGTGAATTTTTCGAAAGAGTCAGCCCAACACCTTCAAGAATTTTATGATATGTCAGATCGACAGAGGAAATTACTGTAACTGGATGTTCTTTTGAATGCCTTATAAGCTCTGGAACAAACTGCTCACCCCTAGATACTAATAATTCTACATCGGTAGCACTTAACCGTCCAGGCTGGAGATCAAGATATACTTGCTGATCAATTCTTGAAAGCAACGGGTTCCCAATAGCATCTGGATGGGATTTTAAATATTGCGAAACAAGAAACTGTAAGGCCAACCGATGCTCAGTTTTTTCAAAGAAATTACCTTTTTGGGAATTAAACTCTAATGTCTTATGAAGAGCATCAGGCCCAGGAAGAAAGGCTAAATTTTTATAAGTATCAAAGTCAGACTTGACGGAGGATGCCGATGCATATGCAATGACGTCAACTTCACCCTTGAGAAGAGCCTGAATAGCATTTTGGGGATCGACAACTTTTACGTCGATTTCAGAACTATCTTCGTGACCCCTCCGAGGCTTTAGATGAACATGATTTTCTCCTACTTCTTCAATATTATAGGATCCTGTTCCAAGATAACTCGCTCCGACTTTTCGGTAAGCAGCAAAAGCGACGCCTTCAAGATGATCCAATGCAATTCGAAACGGTTGTTTAAATCTTAGTTCCAATGTTTTTGGGTTACGTACAATAATCCCAGAGATTGAACCCGTTTTTTCAAAATTTTCGAATCCTTCTAAAATATACATTACATCTAGCAAACTGCTATTCATGGATTTTGGATCCATTCGCAAAGCGGACTCCCAAGAGTTTTTAAAGTCCTGAGCTGTTAAAGACACACCATCATCAAACTTTAGGGACTCATTGATTTCAAAAGTATAAACTGTAAAATCTTTGTTCATTGTCCATGCTTTGGCTCCAGATGGTACAACCAAACCGCGATCGTTTATTGCTGTTAACGAAGTAAACCCATTCTGAAGGAGCAAATGTCCATACAAAGTGTGCTGCAGACCAGGTTGCGTCGTATTCCAAACTCCTGTGTAACCAGCTTTTAAAATT
>JAYWDA010000490.1:0-1549 GCA_043780105.1 Pseudobdellovibrionaceae bacterium
CTAAAGGCGCAAGGCTATGAACCGGTTGTGTATGATAACCTGGGTCGTGGACATGCTTGGGCTATTCAATGGGGTCCGCTGGTGAAAGGTGATCTTCAAGAAACTGAGCGCCTTGCTCGCACTTTGCAGGAATATCAGATTCAAGCGGTCATTCATTTTGCGGCTTTTGCTTATGTTGGCGAATCCGTTCATAAGCCTGAACTTTATTACGAAAATAATTTTGGCGGCACTTTGTCACTCTTAAAGGCGATGCAAAAAGCCAATGTCCAAAAAATCGTTTTCTCTTCGACCTGTGCCACTTATGGAAATCCTGTCGAAGAATTTCTAACGGAATCCCATCCCCAAAATCCGATCAACCCTTACGGACAATCAAAACTGATGGTTGAAAAATTACTTCAAGATGCGGTTCGCGCCTGGGGTTTGCAGGCCGTTGCACTAAGATATTTTAATGCCTCAGGGGCTGATCCTGATGGCGAGATTGGCGAAGCCCATGACCCGGAAACTCATTTGATTCCGCTGGCGATCCAAGCAGGTCTTGGAAAGCTTAAAAAAATTTCTATTTTCGGCAATGACTACCCGACGCCAGATGGAACTTGTCTTCGTGATTATATTCATGTGAATGATTTGGCTTCAGCCCATATCTGCGCTTTACGACAGCTTTTAGATAACAAGATCACCTTTGATGCTTTTAATTTAGGAACAGGGCACGGTTACTCTGTGCTGGAAGTGATTGATAAAGTCAGTGCAGTTCTTGGAAAAAAAGTTCCCTGCCACATGACGGGCCGCCGCGAAGGCGATCCTCCAAAGCTTGTGGCTGATGCCTCAAAGGCGCTTAAGTCTTTAGGTTGGAAAGCCGAGTTTTCAGATTTAGAGACTTTAATCACGTCGGCTGTGACTTGGGAAAAAAAACAACTCTGTAAAAATCTTTAATCTTTTTTAACGCCGCATTCTTTTAATAAATGCAGAAGTCGCGCATTGTGAAAGGTGCCTGCTTTATCAACATCCCAGAAAGGGTAAGGATAAAATCTGGCAGTGGCGCACTGACCTGCTTCCACGGCCGCCCACTGGCGATCTTCAGTGGAGGCGACAACAATTTCGCCGGTTTTTTGATCTTCAATAGAAACCGCGAAAGAAAATACCTGTGGATTTGGCGCCTCTCCAGCCCTGCCAGCAAAAATCATCTGGCTATCGACTCGCTCGACCTTCTTAACTGGACCACTAACGACCCTAGAAAAAATATAAGAGTAATAATTCACAAAAATTGATCCGGCAGCGGCCAAGACCAAAACAACGACTAATAATTTAGCAAGTGTCATCACGTTTTTCATGTCCCAGGTCTACATTTACAAGGCCGGTAAAACAAGCAAAAGTGTTTGTCCGCAAACTCAGTCCCAGGCTCTTTAACTATTAGGTGCTAAATTTAAATTCTTTTGATCTAATATTTACACCGAGGATCTATGTTTTCACGTTCCGAAAAAATTCTGCTGGCGATATTAGCCTGTATTCAGTTCAGCCATATTGTGGATTTTATGATCCTAATGCCGCTAGG
>JAYWDA010000491.1:0-6188 GCA_043780105.1 Pseudobdellovibrionaceae bacterium
CAGGTTTTCGTATCAGTATGGCTATGAAAAATGCCGGTGAAAATCACTACGCAGGCGAAATCAGATTGTCTTATGAGGATAACGGCACAACTCACACCGGAATTTTTACCGCGCCCGAAGGCCGAAACGAGAATTATCCAAGCCTAGGTCAGAACCTAGATGTTGGTAAATATAAAGCTCAGTACAACTATTGGTTTCGTATGGGTGGTCGCACAGTGTTTCAGGGTCAGTTTCAAGACTCTTTTGGCGCAGTTGTTTTAATTATCGATAACGCCATCAACTTAGGTGACGCTCAAGGCATGGGTAAAATTTCTGGAAGTTTATGGTTTAAAAATTTCGCCTACTCTTTTGCACCGCAGTCGACAGTCAGGAATTGCTGGTTTCTTTATGAAGGACCTTACGACTGCAGATCAACAACTGTAATTACAAAAAGCCAACTTGAGCCCTCAGATGGTTATCGCATGCTAGGAACATTTAGCGGTGTGGTTGCGTCTCAGGCGTTCCAATAAAAAGAAGGAGGAGTTATGAAAAATTTGACGACTTATTTAAAATTAATAACACTTGCGATCGTCGGAGCTTCTCTGATGGCCTGTGGAGATAAGGACAATGATTCGCGCCGAGGTGGCGGTGGTGTTGGTGCTCTTCCCATCGGAATTGGCGCTTGCAGCACTTGTACTGGTTGGGGCGGTCAGGGTCAGTTATTTTTAGGATCTGGCTACGGCTCTGCAAGTTTTCCAATGGCGATGAGCATTGAACTTTTAGGCGATGCCACTGAAATTACGTACCTTAATTCACTTCAATCAGACCCTTCTAAAACTTATGGAACAGTTTTAAATGGCAGTCGGCTGGGGAACCAAACCTTTTTAAGGCAAGCGGCGATCAATGTTGGCGCTAATATCCCTACGGGCCAATGTATCTTGCCTGCTGGAACCTATAACCTAACTCCCACTTCAAATATGGGAAGTTACGCTGGTGGAAGCTTTGTAATTCCGCAATTCGAAATGACCAATGGAAGCAACCGATTTGTGATGTCTTTGCAACAAGGTGCCGTGGTCGCTGCTTATGTGGGTGGCCGCCCGACCGGTTTTGGTGCCCTGCTTGTCGTCCTTGCCGGTCCTAGCAAGTATAATCCGGCACAAACAGTGAATTGCAACGATCCTGGCTTTCAACTGGCTCAATAAATTGATCCTTAAAAATAAAGTTCAACTCACAGCCCCTTGCGGGCTGTTGTTCTTTTTGCTCTACTTTGGGGATGGAACTACCTCTATGGATAGAGTTTTTCGATGATCTTCAAAATGTCCGCGGACGATCGCAAAATACAATCATGGCCTACCGGCGCGATTTAGACCTCTGGCGCGATTATAAAAACGCAAATAATTCAGTGGTCGGCTTTTACGACTATATGAAAGAGCATGATCTTTCAACAAGATCGCAAGCTCGAGTGATTTCTAGCTTAAGAACTTATTTTAGATACTGCGAAGGCCGCGGCCTTAAATCCCCCGAACTTCGTGAGCTTCGCCCACCCAAAGTAAAAGTGGGACTGCCTAAACCTTTATCGGTGGCTGAATTTGATCAACTTTTTGAAGCTTGCATGGTTTCAGATCCGCATCGTACGGCTCGTAATCAACTGACGCTTTTATTTTTGTACGGTTTGGGCTGCCGAGTGACCGAGCTAATTCAATTAGACCTTCGCGATTACAGTCCGACCGAGCGATGGGTTAAAATCTTAGGGAAAGGTCAAAAAGAACGCTTGGTTCCTTTGACAGAAACGTTGGCTTTGACCTTGGAAGAGTATTTACGGGTCAGTCGCCCGATTTTAATGAAAGAAAACAGCGATTCGATTTTGATTAATGACCGCGGACATCGTCCATCGCGGGTTGATGTCTGGCGTTGGCTTGCAGCCTGGTCAGCCCGTGCTGGATTTACCGAACCTGTAAATCCGCATCGCTTTCGCCATGGTTGTGCAACGGCTTTACTGGAAGGTGGCGCTGATTTGCGTTCGATTCAGATATTGCTAGGACATGCTAGTATCCAAACGACCCAGATTTATACGAACGTCACTACTTCGACTTTGACCAAAGCGGTCGAAGAGCACCATCCACTGTCCCATCTTGAAGATTTAAAAGAGTAGTGTCCGTACTTCGTGAAGGTTGCGTGCTCGTAAGTGGCAAGACCTGATCGTTAAGTCAGTTTGATTTTTGCAAAAATCTTACGGTATGAAAGTTATGTCACTGGCCCGCGAGAGCTCAAAATTAATTCCCGTTGAAGTTGAACTGATTTTAATCCCGGGTCTGCCGCAGATTCATTTTTTGGGTTTACCCGATCAAGTGATTCGCGAAAGCATTCACCGAATTAAGAGCGCTATCCGCCAGCAAGGTTTTGAATTTCCGAAAACCAAGCAAATCTTAGTTAATATTAGGCCTCAACATATTAAGAAAAGTTCGCGCGGTGTGGAACTAGCAGTGGCTGCCGCCTTACTTTGGGAGACTGGCCAATTGCCTCAGCCACTTTCGCAAAATTATTTTTATATTTACGGAGAGCTTGGTTTAAATGGCGAAGTTTTTCAGCCTGAAGATTTGCGGGAATTTGACGGCGCCCCTGACACGACGGTGTTAACCGGTGTGGGCCCCGGGTTAATGGGTTTTCAGCGCCACCGGATTGATTGTTTAAAAAATTTAAATCAACCCATTCAAATGCAGGCGGATCTAGATTCCTTTCAGCCTGTAAGGCCTACGGAAGGCTTGGGAATGGTGTTCCCGAAGGCACAAGCTCGGCTTTTGCAAATTCTAGCCCTGGGCAAACATCATACTTTGCTGGCGGGACCCTCGGGATCAGGAAAAAGCACCTTGGCCAAGGCCCTTATCAGCTTTTTAGCAGACCCGGCAAAGGAAGACCTATGCCGGCGAAAAATAAACTGGTCACCACTGGTAATGCCTCATCATAGTATTTCAGCCTTATCTTTAGTCGGTGGCGGAGTTCCACCTAAGCCAGGGGAAATTAGTAAAGCCGATGGCGGGCTGCTAGTCATGGATGAGCTTTTAGAATTTTCTCCCGCTTGCCAAGAAGCTTTGCGAGAGCCCTTGGAAGAAGGGCTTGTGCGTGTCGTACGTGGTTTGCGGAGCGAAACTTTTGCGTCTAAATTTCAATTGCTAGCGACCACCAATTTATGTCCCTGCGGGCAGTGGGTTCCAGGCACTGATCTGGTCTGCCGCTTTGCCCGGCATAAGTGCACGTCTTATCAGCAAAAGCTTTCAGGGCCTTTTTTAGATCGGTTTGAAATTTTATTTTTCACTAAAACATCAAATGCATTTCATCCAGCAAAAAAAATTACTGATGAGAGTGTTACAGGCCACGCTATTCTGGAAACGGTGCAAGCCGCTAGGCGGTGGCAATCTGAAAAAGGCCAATCATTGCAAGCAGAGGAGCGTTTTGATCCATTCTTGCGTCAGCATCTGTGGCCTAAAGAATTTTCATCGCGAAGAAGGTTTAAAGCCGCCTACCAAGTGGCCTTAACCTTAGCTGATCTTGATCAATGCGTCACCGTCAGACCCGATCATATTGATGAGGCTTTAGAGCTTGCTGTAAATCCATTTGATAAAATGAGTCAGGGTTTTTGAGGGGTTGATCCGACCTGAAGCCTCCAGTAGATTAAAACCTGTGGATGTAGAAACCTTTGAAACTGAATTAGGAATCGTTTTAATCAAACGGCGGAAAGGTCGCCGAAGGCTTTCTATTATTTTGCATCCGCTGCGACCGATCGAAGTTCGTTCCAGTTTAAAAACCTCAAACTTACAAATCACAGAATTTCTTTTGCAAAAAAGGGATTGGATTGAAAGAAATCAGAATAAATTTCAAGCTCTGAAAGTAAGTCATCCAGAAAAAAAATTTCAAGAGGGTGAGGCTTTTCCCGTCTTAGGAAAAAATCGGCAACTTAAATTTATCCAAAGTCCCGATCGAAAATTGCGTGGCTGGGTTCAGGGAGAACAAATTATTTTTTCCGTACCAAAAGCCTCCTTAGAGGAAAAGCACTTCAGGCAAACATTAAGAGATCTTTATAAAAAAATATCCATTAGCTATCTTTCGCAACGAGTGACAGCTCTTTCTCAACGAATGCAGTGCCTGCCTTCCGAACTTAGTTTTGGTGAAGCAAAAAATCTTTGGGGCAGTTGTCACCGCTCAGGGCATGTCCGTTTGAACTGGAAATTAATTGTTTTTGAACCTGCAATAATTGATTACGTCGTGATTCACGAGCTTGCGCATTTGAAACATTTAGATCATTCCCAGCGATTTTGGAATTTTGTGGAAATTTACGAGCCCAATTACCGCGAAGTTCGCAAGCGATTAAAAGAGTCAGAATTTCAAGTCGCTTTCTTAGATAAATCCAGATTAAATCATAAAATTTCGGCGGGTTTATGAGTGAGGCGCTTTTAAAAAAAGCCGTTCAAGCCATCAACCAGCATGGTATCCTGCTTACTTTTCCGATAAAAAACAAAAAACAGCCTCAGTCTTTGTGGAGTACCTTGTATCCAAAGTCTGAGATGAAGTGGGAATGGAACGAAGATAGCGACGCTCGGGTGGCGCAGTTATGGCATATCCGCGAGCAGCTTTCGCGCAGTGGCCTAGTGATTTATTCGAAATGGTATCAAGGACGAGCCACATTTTTTTCTTTGGAAGCGTTTGGACATTTGCTTGCGGTTCAAAAAGTCTTTGAAAAAAGGGCGCAGCTGAAATCCAGAGAAGCAAAAGAAATTATGGACGCCTTAGAAATGGATTCGCCACTATCAACACGCCAAATCAAAGAAGTTGCAGAGCTCAAAGGAAAAAATTTTGAGGCCGCCTATCATCGCGTCATGAAAGAGCTTTGGTGGTCCGGTTTGATTATTGGATTTGGCGAAATCGAAGACTCAAGTTTTCCTTCTCTTGCCATCGGTGCAACGTCAGCGCTTTTTGAAGACGTATGGAGCCAAGCAAAAAATCTAAAAGTCGTCGAATCAAAATTGTGGCTTGAGAAAAAACTGACCAAAGAAAATTTATTTTATAAGGCGTTAGAAAAAAGGCTTAAAGAACAACGTCTTTAAGCCTTTTCAAATAAAATATTTTATTAATATTTAAGCTTCGCGAATTCGTTGATCAAAGACCCGCTCTTCGTGTCGATCCCTGCGCAAATGCCGGTGATTTTCTTTTTCGACAATCAATGAAAAAGTATCTAAAGCTTCCCGTATAGCCTCAGTCAGTGTGACCGCGCTTTTTTCCACTACCAGCGGGTGAGCCATATTCGGTCCAGACACAATTTTTATATTGAAATGGTTTTCTCCAAACTGAAAGGGGGTTTTATTCATTGAAATGGTAGCACGCGTTTTTAAAAGGGCGGGGCGGGGATGCTTAAAAATAACAATTCTCATTTCGTGTCTTAAGTAAGCGCGTAGGGATTCTGAGGAATCCATATTTCTGAATAGGACTTCGATCATCTGATCCTCCTTATGAATAGTTTGTAGGATCATTTTACTCCCAAACTATTTATTTGAGAGTGACGTTGTCGTAATAATTGAAGAAAAATATATGACGTTAGGCTGGTTTAGACCTGCATTATGCGAAGATTTACCGCGTTAACTCCGGATTTGTCATTCGAGTGAGCTTGTTTAAAAAATCAATCGAGTTGAGTAAAATTCCATAGTCAGCTTCAAAATCTTGGTCTGCTAAGAAAAACCCAACAGCGGATGCAAGATTGGCTTCGTCCTCTGTTTTTGCTTTTTCTGCAGCGGCCTTCGTATACTCCATCAACGTTCTTTGAGCCAAAGCCATCATTGGTAAAGCCTGCGCTAAATCAGCATTGGCTGTTTTTAGTTTTACCAAAGCTTGGGCTTGCGCCTGGTAGGCGGGATCTTTTTGAAGCTCAGGGTTTGCTTGAAATTGTTTACTTAAATCAATCAAAGATTTAAGTAAAACTTTTGCGCTGTCGGAAGTGTAATAAGTTTCAAATATTGTGGAAACCAACTGCACTTGATTTTCAAGAGACAACTGAGGAGCCAGCTTCAGCTCCTCGGCGCTGAGGAGCTCACCTTTGGCATTCACCATTCTTAGATATTGCAAAAGTTTACCTTGGCTAGCTTTAAGCGCCGAGGAGCTGAAGCTGGCTCCTCAGTTGTCTCTTGAAAATCAAGTGCAGTTGGTTTCCACAATATTTGAAA
>JAYWDA010000492.1:0-4846 GCA_043780105.1 Pseudobdellovibrionaceae bacterium
GCAAGTTTACCAATGGGGCCCTGCTGAGTTGATCAGTCCGTCTAATCCCCTTTTTCATTTTAACAATCGCCAGCGCGGTGCTTTTTATAAAGAAAAGGGACAAATCTTAATCCGAGCTAATATTGATTGGGATAAACACTGGGGCCAAGTTTTAATTCTTGAGCCCATTTCGAATAATGAACCTGAATGGATTTCAAAAGAAGATTTTTCAGCGAAGGGGTTAATTAAAACTGAATACCGTTTTACGAACCCTATCAATTATATGGGTCTTGTGGTTGGGCAAGAGGAATTTAAGAAGTCCTTCGTTGGCGAATATATTAATTTAAGTCCTTGGGAAGGAATCTCAGTGTATGCTGATGCTCGAGGGACAAAAGGACTGACTGCTTACCGCCCTCAAGCCAATATTTATGGCGGGTATACCCTAGAAAGAAATGATCAGAACATCTCTTGGTATGCTTTGGCCACGAGTGGTCTTCGCTTTGAAAATTCCCTTTTCGATGCCCGTCTTGAATACCTATTTAATGAGGCAGGGCTGACTAAAGAACAATTTTCCCAATACTTACTAAGTGTCCAAGAGTTGACTCCGGACTTGCCGAATAATCTGATCAATTTTGCAAGGCCTGGACTAGAGCTTCCCGGTCAGCACTATATATACTTGTCAGTGCGAATTCCTAACTTAGGAAAAAAGGAAGATATGAGCTTGGCCTTTCGGATGATTCAATCCCTGCAGGATTTGTCTGCGGTTCTGCAGTCGAACTTTGATAAAAATTTAAATGATCATCTGACCTTTTATTTAGAAGCTCTTAATCCGACCAACACTAAAAAAAAGGAATTGAATCTTGCGGGTCAAAGCTTTTATATGATCGGATTAAAATGGAATCTTTAAAAATCGAATTTAAAATAAATGATATCAATAGCTTCTTTGAAACACCATTTCAGATCTATGGAAATTTTCCTTATATTTCTTATCTGAAATCGGATTTAGCCAGATTTTTAAGTATCAAGAATCCTCTGTTTAAAAAGGAAACCGACTTTACTTATTATACGGCTTTTCGCCAAGGTCGAATTGTTGGGCGCATTCTTTGCCATATTCACCATGCCTCGAACGATATGTACAAAATAAAACGAGCTTATTTCGGGCACTTTGATTGTATCAACGACAGAGCAGTTGCAAAGGCACTTTTGGATAAAGCCGAAGATTTCGGACGATCTCACCAGTGCACCGAAGTGGCCGGAAATTTTAATCTGACAGCAATGCAGGCCATTGGCGTTGTGACAAAAATTCATAGCAATTATCATTATACAGATCAGGTTTTTGCACCTGAATATATTGCCGATCTGCTCAAGCAATGCGGTTATGAGGCTTTTTTTCCAATGGTCACTCACGAAACAGATATTCAAAAATTTAACACCGATCTTTTATTAGGAGAAAAACAAAAAGAGCTTTTAAAAAATAAAGATTTTTCCTTAGAAGAATTGCATGGCGTAAATCTAGAAGAAATCATCGAAGCCATGCGCGTTTGCCTGAATAATGGATTTTCAGATAATCCTATGTTTGTCCCCCTCACTCGCGATGAGATTTATTTTCAAGCTAAAGATATGATGCTTATTTTGGACCGCTCGATTTCAATTATTGCCAAGCACAAAGGGAAATCTGTCGGAACAATTGTCTGTATTCCTAATTTAAATCCCCTTTTGAAAGATATTAAATCCCGTTTTGGACTAACAACGCCTTATTACTTTTTTAAAAATAAACTGAAGCGGCATTCTGCAATTATTATTTATTATTCGGTTTTCAAAGAATTTCACTCTCAAGGACTTAATGGATTAATGCTTTATAAGGTCATGTCCGCTCTAAAAAAGAGAGGCTACCAAAAGCTTGGCGGAACTTGGATTTCAACGGATAATAAGGCCTCGATCCGGCAGGCTGAAAAGGTCGGAGCTCATGTGATGCATGACCTTGCTCTATTTCGGAGGGCACTATGAGTGAGATCGAAAGTTACCTTTTAGGCCACCTTGATTTGGGAATAAGTGCTCACAACTCGCAGCCTTTTATTTTTTCTTTTTCAGAATCCAAGAAAATTCTTATTTCTGTGAATTCAACCAGGAAATTACCTTACGCCGATCCCCATGAAAAAGATTTACAAACTTCTTTAGGGGCTACTGTTCACCTGCTGGAGTGTCTTCTGAAAGCGCAGGGCTACTTGATAAGTGCCTGTGAAATTCAATTAACGCCTGATGTGACTGCAGAAATTCAATATCAACCCGGCGCTATTCCGAACGGACAAGACTTGCAACTTTTGGAGCGGCGTTTTAGTTTTCGGGGCACGTTTGATAAAATTGATCTTCCAGTACCTTCAATCCAAAGCCAGTTTCTTCGGTTTTCTAACGATAAAAATATTATTCTAAAGATTGCCCAACTTTATGATGAAGTGAACTACCAATTCATTCTTAAGCCCGGATATCTTGCAGAACTTTACTCTTGGTTACGCTTTTCAAAGAAAAATTTACGCTGGTCCGCAGATGGTCTTAATGCCGAAGCTATGTCTTTAGGGCTGATCGAAGCCTTGGGCGGTGCTCTAGTGATGCGGCCCCGTGTTTTTTCTTTTTTAGCGAAACTTGGGATTGGACGCGCGCTCATTGCCGAAAGTCCAAAGATCAGATCGGCGCCCTTCTTGGTCGCGATTTTTTCCGAAAAGCCTTTAAGCTATTTTGAGCAAGGGCGACTTTTTCTAAAAGCTTGGCTTCAACTAACAGAAATAAATCTTTTTGGTGCACCATTATCTTTGTTAACCGATCACCCGGAAGGGACAAAAACTGTGTTAGAGCTGATGGGCCTTCCTCCGACAGCAACATTGATCAATGTCTTAAGAGTCGGCCCGCTTCCCAAGAATTTTAAACCTTACCCTCGTGCGCGCTTAAGCGCTGCGGAGATCAATCATGTTTAATTATTCCGAATTCACCGCACGAAATATTGGCTTTGTTACTTCCGAAGAGCAGGAAAAAATTCGCCAAGCCCGAATATTTATTCCTGGTGTTGGGGGCATGGGTGGAACAGCCTTAGAATGCTTGGCTCGAGCCGGAATCGAAAATTTTATTATTGCAGACATCGATACTTTTGAAGTTTCAAATTTGAATCGACAAATCTTTTCAAATTTGGATTTGATTGGCGCGCCCAAAGCAAAATCCGCCAAAGAACAACTGTTGAAGATTAATCCGCAAATTCAAATCGAGGTTTTAGGCTCAGAATGGCTTAAAAATTTAGACCCGATTTTAGATAAAGTGGATTTTGTGATTAACGGCTGCGACGATGTGAAGGCCACTGTTTTATTAATGCGAGCGGCTCAAACGAAAAATAAGTCTGTAATCGATGCGTTCGCAAGCACACTTCCCAGTGTGTATGTTGTTCGACCACAAGACCCACGTCCCGAGAAATTATTTTCCTATCCCACGCAAGGCTTGACCCGTGATCAGATCACTCCTGAAATTCAAAAAGAATCCGCTGCATGTGAAATGGTGTATGTGTTGACTCACTCGTCAACAATCAAGCATGTGATTTTAAGCTACGCCGGAGAAATGATCAGCGGCAAAAGAAAGCGTATGTCACTGGCACCGATGGTTTGGATGACAGGCCTCTTAATGAGTTACGAAGCATTAAAACTGATTTTAGAAAAACCAACTTTGGCGACACACAAGGGAGTTTTTCTAAACCCTTGGACGTTTCGATACGAAATGCCTTTGTGGGGCCCCTTTGCCTTTGTTAAGGGCTTTTTTGTTCGATTTTTTTTGAAAAAGTTAGCCTCATCGGCTGAGGACTGAACAACTATAGATTTCTTCAGATTCATGATACTGGTGGCCCTGGTTTTGCTCTTTGTACAGGTCTAACCATGAGGACTGTTTATGCCTAATTTAAATCGCTTTCAGCTTGTTTGCAGGCCTAAATTGAGGTCCCTGTCGTTGATTTTGACACTCGCAAGCCTCTTAAGTGGGTGCTTCTTTGAAACAGAATCCTCGATTTACAACGAATATAAGGCTGCCCATCCTGACTATGCCCACTCTCCTCAAATTCAACTTCTTATGTATGATTTTGGCGGGCTTACAACTGACACGCTAAAGACCAATGCCTTTCCATGGAAGATTGTCGCCGCCTCAGTCGTTACTAAACGTCATCATGATCATGGCGCAGAAATTAGCAAGGCCACCTTCCAAAAAGCTTTAGCAGAATATGGTTTTATCTTACCAAATAAAATTACAAACCTTCAGCCAGGCGTTCCGCAGCCAAAGCTAGAATTTCCCGTCGGTATTGTGCGGGGAGACCTGGAAGTTAAATTCGCCGGACTTAAGCTTAAAGCCGAAATTGCTAACTTCAACTGTGCGACTTGCCACTCTAGCCGAGTGTTCGATGCTCGTGGTCGTGCGACAAATGATTTATGGTTAGGTGCCCCGAACGCGTCCATGAACTTACAAGGTTACAGTGCAGAAATTTATGAAAGCCTAAAATTTATTAGCAACCGTCGCTCTGAGTTTAATAAAAACTTGAAAACAATATTCCCAGAAATCACTGAGAAAGAATATAAGTCGATCAAAAGGTTTTTCTTTTCCGAAACGGCTCGGCAGATTTCTGTGTTTGAAAAAGGTAGTGATACTTTATTGTCGTTTTTCAATGGTCCCCCGGGCAGCGCCAATGGAATTGGCGCTTTTAAACGTGTCATTGGACTATTAAAGCCTGGCACTTATGATGAAAACGAAAGTGGCTTCGTTAATATTCCAGATTTTTCAGACAGGAAATTTCGTCGCAATCTTACCGTGAGCGGAATTTATACTCCATTGGGAGAGGTTCCTTTAA
>JAYWDA010000493.1:0-9867 GCA_043780105.1 Pseudobdellovibrionaceae bacterium
ACTTCATAACCTTGCTCAACTAAAAGGGCTGCCGCGGCAGAGCTATCCACTCCCCCACTCATCGCCACTAAGACTCGACCTTTAGAGATTGGTTCAGACATGGTTATGCACCAGTCTTTGCTCGCGCAAACCACGCAGGCGCTGAACGACCGCACCCAGAGCCACAATAAAAGCGTCAACTTCTTCCATTGTATTTTCCCAGCCAAAGCTAATTCTTAAAGACGTTTGCGCCTGTTTGCGGCTGAGGCCCATGGCTAAAAGCACAGGACTTGGTTCAGGATTTCCGCTGCTGCAGGCAGCCCCTGTGCTGATGGCAAAACCTTTTAAGTCCAGACTCATCAACATGGTTTCACCGTCAGCATCATCAACGAGAAAGCTTGAGGTGTTGGGCAATCGATCCGTTTCAGCCCCTAGCAATTCGACACCAGCTATTGTCATCAATAATTTTTTTTCAAAAGTGTCGCGTAGTTTCCGCAGTTGCATATTTTTAGCTGAAACATCTTTTAAAAGTGGCGCCATCACACCTAAGGCTGAAATACCAAAAACATTTTCGGTGCCGCCCCGGCGCTGGCGCTCTTGCGCGCCCCCATGAATCAGGGATTCGTAAACAGAACCGCGTTTTACAAAGGTAAATCCCGTGCCTTTTAAGGAATAAAATTTATGGGCTGAAAATGTCGCATAATTCACGCCTAGCTCTTGCAGATGAAAAGGCATTTTTCCTAAAGCCTGAACAGCGTCCGTGTGCACCAGGGTTCCAGCGATCTTTGCTAAGCGCACGATTTCTTGAATAGGAAAAATATGTCCCGTTTCATTATTGGCCATCATCACGCTGATCAGCGCTGTTTGCTCACTGAGGTGAGCCTTTACAAAATCAAGATCTAAAATTCCATTTCTTGAAACTGGAATAAAATCGACTTTAGCTCCCAGCGTTTTCAAATATTCATACGTCTTAATGACACTGGGATGTTCAACTTGCGAGCAAAGAAAATGCCTTCGCTCGCCAGAGAGTTTCGACCAAACACTTTTAATAACGGTATTATTTCCTTCAGAGCCGCCCGAGTTAAAAATAATTTCCAAGGGCTGACATCCTAATTGGGTGGCTAAACCGGCGCGAGTTTCTCGCAAAATATTTTTTGAATCGCGTCCAGCCCAATGTATGGAACTTGGATTTCCCCAAAAATTAAGATTTTGCGACGCAGCTTCACGGACTTTTTGGTGAAGCGGAGTTGTCGCATTATGATCCAAATAGACCCGCATGCTTGATACCTCAGAAGAAGGGGGAACCTACCATATTCTTAAAGTATTGAAAAGATTTAGATTTCATGGTTTTAAGAGTCTTCCTTGGGGTTTTTAAGGCGGCCCCAAACCCAGACCATAAAAGAGCTAAAAACCTTAAGGAAATCCAGGCTTTTTGCCGAAAATAAAGAAGATGAGTATTCATGATTATTTTCAGTCCCACCCCGAATTAGCTCCGCAGCTTAAGGCCGCCCGGGAATCTTTTTCAAAACAGACTGAAAATATCAGTTTCACGGCCTTTGTTTTAAATCAAAAGCTGATTGAAACCGAAGATTACTTAGCTTGGGCACAAGTTCAGTTTAATTTAGTTATTCTTCGCGATGACTATTTTCAGATGACGAAGCCAGATATGCGTTTATGGAGTCGCTGGCAAGAAGTTTACCCTTGGACCAGTGAGTGTCTGCCTGTTGGTGAATGGGACGGCGTTTTGTTTGTGGGCTGTCTTGAAAAGCCTGTAGATTTTAATCCTGCAACGCCTGTGTGTTTTGCGCTGTGTTCGCCTTTAATGTTAAAAACCTGGAGCCAAAATTTTCTATCTCAGTCCACGCCCGCAGTGGAATCACTTTTTAACTTAGAACTTAAAGAGGATAGCCAGGGTTCAGACGAAAACTTAGCGGACTCTTCAGCTGAGGCTAGCGGTAGCGACAACTTACTCTTGGAATTTCAAGACACGGCCCCGCCGACAGAAGGTTCTTTTTTAGTAAAAATCGCCGCCCTGACACCGCCAGTCCCAATAGCTAAGAGCCTGCCTGTTGAGAAGTTGGTCACAGAAGTCAAGAGCGCGCCGGTGCAGGCTCCTTCATCTGTTAATTCAACTGTAACTTTATTAAAAGCTCAGCCGAAAAATTCAGCCCCTGTGCAAAAAGAAAAAACAGGTCAGTTTCTGCTTTCAAATCTGAACAGCTCAAACAAAAATTTAGCCGCTGAATTAAGGACTCTGTGCGAGCCCTTAGTTAGTAATTTTGAAAAATATTTAATCCTGAGTGTAGATACAAATGAAGTGGAAGCTCGTCCTTTAATTTGGAGTAACGGCTTTAACCCTGGCATCGCAAACTACGGAATCTCTTTAAAAATCCCAAGCATCTTTTATATTGTGGCTGCGACTTACAAACCCTTTCATGGACCGCTTTGCGCTAATGATGTGAATGAAAAGTTTTTTGACGACTGGAATATGTCGCAAACCCCGGGCCATGCTACCTTAGTTCCTTTATTACAAAAAGATCGCTTGATCGGAATTTTGCTCGCTCTGGGCGAAAGCAATGCTTACAATAATCATGTGCTAAGGTTAGTTGTAAAATCTGCGGCAGAGATCAGCCAAAAAGTAGCTTCTCAAGTCCAAAAATTGGCGGCGTAACTCGCTATCTACTTTGGGATTGTCAGTCTTGAAATTCGCACTCGTCTTTTTTCACCTTCTAATTTCTCGAATTCAATTTTAAAAGTCGGCCAGTTGATGGGCCAAGCTGGCTCGGCAATTCGATCCGCCCACTCAACCATGACGCAGGCTTTTTCTTGCTGAAACAAGTCCCAAAAGCCCGTGCTTTCTAGGTCGGCTTCATCTGTTAAGCGATATAAATCGACGTGATCTAGCGACTGACCCTGCTTATTTTCATACCTGTGGTGAATGGCAAAAGAAGGAGATGCCACTTCATCAATTCCTAGAGCATTGCAAATTTCTGAAATTAAGGTGGTTTTCCCTGAACCTACTTCGCCAACAAATAAGAATAAGGTTCGTACTTCAATTAATTTTAAAATTATCTCTGCCACTCGAGGAAGCTCACTGCGCTGGGAGATTTCAATCATCATGGTCTTTGCCGCCATACCGTTAAGCATCCTTTCTATTTTACCTCTAAGCCTTATCAAAATAATTTGACCAGGCATTGTTTGTCATTCCGATTCATCAACTTTATTCTTACTTCCGGAGGCTTTATGACTGTAAAAGACCTAAAGATGATGCTGCAATTTTACCCTGAGAACGCAGAAATTTTTGTTCAAAGTAATTCGGGCCGCTTAAGTGAACCTGAGCATTTCAACGAAGCGTTGATCGAACATAACCCAACAGCCATTGTTCTTACGTTGAAAGAATCTGCAACTAAACTTAAAGCTGTTTAGTTTAACTTTTACTAATCCAGCTGTCGCTTCATTTTAGAGACAGCTGCCTTAAACCCATCTTGAAGTGCATAGCAAACAAGCGAATGCCCGATGTTGACCTCTTCAATAAAAGGCAAAGCCCGGATCAACCGACTGTGGGCGTAATCAAGCCCATGGCCCGCATGAACTTTTAATCCCAAGCTGTGTGCAAATCTCGCTGCAGCCTCAAGGCGCATCCATTCTTTACTTTTCTTAGTCCCCTTTAATAGCACCCAGTGACCCGTATGAAATTCAACGGCCTGAGCGCCGGCTTCTGCACTTGCAAAAACTTGACGCAAATCGGGCTCAATAAAATGGGAGACTGCGATGCCCTTCCCAGAAAGCTTTTTGGTGATCTTATCTATTCGATCAAAATATTTTAAAATATTTAAGCCGCCTTCGGTGGTCAGTTCTTCCCGCTTTTCAGGGACCAGACAGCACCAATCAGGGCGATATTTCAGAGCTAATTTTTGCATTTTTTCAGTCGCAGCCATTTCCAAATTCAGAAGCACCGGACACTTTTTTGAAAGCAAAATTAAATCCGACAGCTGAATGTGCCTCGCATCTTCACGCAGATGAATGGTGATTTGCTGGGCGCCTCCGGCTTTTGCTTCTTTCACAAAATGTAATAAATCGGGATAAGAGGTCGTACCACCGCGCACTTGTCTTAGCGTTGCAATATGATCGACGTTGACGCCTAAACGAATCTTTTTTTTCATCTAGCACAGCCCTCTAGTTAAGTTCGTTTTCAACAAACTTCGCAATTTCTTCAGCAAACTCAGTAATTTTAATTTTGTCGGGCCCTTCAACAAGGATCCTTAAAACAGGCTCCGTTCCAGAGAATCGAACAAAGACACGGCCTTCACCGCTCAATTTCTTTTCAATGGAGGCGATCAGTGCCTTGTAGCCTGGGATTTGATCTAACTCTTTACGCACTTTAAGTCGGCAATTGATCAGCACCTGAGGCATATCGTCAATCAGGGCATTGAGCTCACTCATCTTCTTGCCACTTTCTTTCATCACGGCAAGAACACTTAAGGCCGCAACACAGCCGTCGCCGGTTGTTGCATGGTCTAAGAAAATAACGTGTCCCGATTGCTCGCCGCCCACATTGTAGCCATGCTTGCGCATTTCTTCGACGACGTGCTTATCCCCCACACCGACTTTAACCACTTTGATTTTATTTTCATTCATCTTTTTTTCTAAACCAAAATTACTCATTTGAGTCACAACTAAAGTGTCTTTTTTTAACAGGCCTTTTTCTTTCATAAAGAGCGCACAGATTCCCAAGATATGATCGCCATTCACGATTTCACCGGTCTCATCGACCATGATGACTCGGTCAGCGTCCCCATCTAGACTAATTCCAACATCAGCTCTGTACTCAATCACAGCTTCAGCTAATTTAGCTGGATACAAGGCGCCCACTTTATCATTGATATTAGTGCCGTTGGGATTATCACCTAACTGAATCACTTCAGCACCCAGCTCTTCAAAAATCGCAGGAGCGACTTTGTAGGCGGCGCCATTGGCTGTATCTAAAACAATTCGCAAACCATCAAGGGTGTATTCTAAAGGAAACGTGTTTTTTACAAAAACAATATAGCGGCCTTGAGCATCCTCAATACGCCTTGTGCGACCAATATCCCTGGACTCTGGCAAATACTTTGTCAGATCTTCCTCGAAAACCAGTCGCTCAATATCTTTTTCAATTTCATCAGCAATTTTAAACCCATCAGAGCCAAAAATTTTAATGCCGTTATCCTGAAAGGCATTATGAGAGGCAGAAATCACAACTCCGGCCGACGCGCGCATCGTTCTAGTTAGATAACCGATCCCTGGCGTTGGTAGAGGGCCTACCAGCTGCACTTGAATTCCCATTGAGTTCAGTCCACTGGCAAGGGCTTGCTCAATCATATAACCAGAAAGTCTGGTGTCTTTTCCAATCACAACTTTTTTAATTTGAGACGATGTTTTACTATGTTGCTTCTGCAGCAAATAGCCAAGAGCTTGACCAATCTTTATGACAGTCTCTGGCAGCATCGGGAAGATGTTAGCTGTGCCTCGAATGCCATCGGTGCCAAATAGTTTGGGATATTTTTTATCTGTCATGGCTCTTTAATTACCTCAACTCTTACTAAGTTAGGTCTGATATTTAAAATTCGAACACCTGCTGGAATTTCAATTCGGTTCACCGGCACATCGATATCAAAAATACCTGGCCCACGCTCCGAAATATCGACTTGCAAGGCTTTACCCTTAACTTCTCCCATCAATTCTTTCAATGAAGATCTGGGACCGGAAAGCCTTAACCGAATTTGGTCAGCTGTTTGCCCTAGTATTCGGTAATGGGCTGCGGTTTTAAATTCAATATCAATATTGCGGGTTAGGATCAGATCTCGGCGGCCCATAATCGTAAGCCACAAGATAATCGCAATAAAAAGCGAGACGATCTTATAACTTAAGTTTTCAGTTAAAATATTGCTGAATTTAGGTGTTGAATTGATCACGCCTGAGTCTCCGAAGCGAGGCTGCCTTTATATTTTAAATTGTAAACTTCGTACAGCGCTTGGCGTATATCACCAAGGTCTGCGTTGGTGCGCAGTTGCCCAGCTTGAACAATTCCGACGGATTTATTTTCTTCGCTGATCACAAATACTAAGGCATCAGACTCCTCGGTCAGTCCGATCGCAGACCTGTGCCGGGTTCCCAAATTTTTATCTAAAGCAGGATTTTTACTTAAAGGCAGAAAACAACCTGCCGCAAAAAGCTTTCCATTACGAATAAGGATAGCGCCATCATGCATAGGGCTTGCCGGATGAAAGATGGAGACTAAAAGCTCGGCTGAAACTCGAGCGTCCATTTCAGTTCCCATTTCAAGATGGTAATCCACAATAATTTCGCGCTCGATCACAACTAGGCCGCCGTAACCACGTTGAGCTGTTGAAATAATTCCTTTTGCGATCTCTTCAATAATATGGGTTTCTTGAACGCCGCTAACATCGCTAAAAAAGGGATTACTGCCGATATGAGCTAAAGCTCTGCGGATTTCGGCTTGGAATAAAATCACAACGATAACAAATAAATTGGAAAAGAATTTTTCGAGGAGCCAGTTAAAGGTAAAAAGCTCAAGCCAGATACTAATGATGTAACCAATGGCTAATACGCCTAAGCCCGACAGCATTTGAATGGTGCCAGTGCGTTTGATTAAAACCAAGATCCGGTAAACGACAAGCCACACAAGCGCCACATCGGCAGAATCCTGCAGACGCAACTGCGAAAAAATAAAGCTTAAATTATCCAGTATATGCTGAGGGTTCAAATCGATAGCTCCACCCTTTTAGAATAGCGTAGCCTCTGAGCTGAGGCTACGGCTTTTTTAAAAGAAGTCAGACCTATTTTGTTTAAGCGGTGACGGGACCTGGATTTCCAACGGGATCAGAGCCACCGCTGGGAATCTTTTTAGCAGCTCCAGAGGCGTCAATTTCCTGCTTTAAACCACCATCTTTTTTATTATTGCGGATTTTTTCAATCTCTTGCAGGGCAGCCCCATTAACAAGCATATCCACTTCATGACTGTCGATGGTTTCAAATTCTAGCAAGGCGGCAGCTAAGCGATCTAAAGCATCGCGGTTTTCTGTTAGCACTTTTAAAGCCAGCGCGTAACCGGTATTAATAATGCTTGAAACTTCGCGGTCAATTTCTTCAGCCTTGGCCTCAGAATAACTGTTCGCAGCTTCACTATGACCCATTCCCATAAAAACAGGTCCGCCCCGTTTTTCATAAGCTAAAGGTCCCAAGTTATCGCTCATACCCCATTCGCAAACCATGCGCCGAGCGACATCTGTAGCGCGCTCGATATCATTTCCGGCGCCTGTTGTATAATCGTCGAAGACTAATTTTTCAGCCGCGCGACCACCGAACATAAAAGCGATCATGTTTTCAGCTTTGCTCTTGGAAAGATTCAACGCTTCTTTTTCTGGCAATGTTTGAGTCACACCCAGAGCCATGCCACGCGGAATGATCGTCACCTTATGGATCGGATCAAGGCCTGGCAGTTTTTTACCAATCAGCGTGTGTCCTGCCTCGTGGTAAGCCGTTGTTCTTTTATCTTCATCACTGATCACCATGGATTTTCTTTCAGCGCCCATTAAAACTTTATCTTTAGCGCGCTCAAAATCTTCCATTTCCAAATATTTTTTATCATTTCTGGCGGCAACCAGCGCTGCTTCATTGACTAAATTTTCTAAATCCGCTCCAGAAAATCCTGGTGTTCCCCGGGCAATTTTTGTGGTATCCACGTCAGGACCCAAAGGCGTTTTTCGAGTATGGACACTTAAAATATGTTCGCGGCCCTTCAGATCTGGTTTATTCACAACAACTCGTCGATCGAATCGACCCGGACGAAGAAGTGCTGGATCCAAAACGTCAGGACGATTTGTCGCAGCAATTAGAATGACACCTTCACTGGACTCAAAACCATCCATTTCAACAAGGAGCTGATTCAGAGTTTGCTCGCGCTCATCATGACCGCCACCCATACCAGCGCCACGATGACGTCCCACCGCATCGATCTCATCAATAAAGATCAAGCAAGGGGCATGTTTTTTACCTTGTTCAAATAAATCACGAACTCGACTGGCGCCAACGCCCACAAACATTTCAACAAAATCAGAACCAGAGATTGTAAAGAAAGGAACGCCCGCTTCACCAGCGACGGCTCGAGCTAACAAAGTTTTTCCTGTTCCCGGCGAACCCACAAGCAACACGCCTTTAGGAATACGACCACCCAGCTTTGTATACTTTCGAGGGTCTTTTAAAAAGTTTACGATCTCTTGTAAATCGTCTTTCGCTTCATCTACACCTGCGACTTCTTTAAAGGTCACTCGGTTTTTATTTTCCGTAAGAAGCTTTGCCCGCGATTTTCCAAAGGACATGGCTTTTCCGCCGCCACTTTGAATTTGTTTTAAGAAAAATAAAAAGAATCCTAAAAGCAGCAGCATCGGTAACCAGTTAACAATAAATCCTTGCAAGAAATTATTGCTGTCGCCGCGTTCATACTTAGGAACAATTCCGTATTTATTAACAATGTCAAAACCACGATCTGTGGTCATGCCCTTGATATTAAATTTTGTACCACCATATTTTTTTTCAAATTCAGGTTTTACATCGCCCGCGATTTCGCCGGTGTCTTCATGAAAAGTGATTTCACGAATTTCACCAGCCTCGAGCGCTTTCACAAATTGAGGGTAATCAAACTTACTCATCTGTTGGCTTTGTCGCCCGTTGTATTGTTGAACAATAAAAATCAGAAAAATGGCGAAGGCAAAAATCAGTGCCAAGTGTTTCTTATCTGAACGCATTGCGATTCCTTTCGACGGCTCCTGAAATAACAGCGGAACCTCATTAGATAAAGGCTACCACGACCGAGAGGACCCTCACAACTTTTTGAGAGGGACTTTCTTAAGCTGGACTTGAATTTGCTGCGCGTTAATTTGCCAGTCACAACCGGCCACTCGAAAGCTGCTCTTTTTAGGAGAATGTAGCAACCGACGGCGGATCTCCTGCAGATGAAACTGCGTAAAATCCTTCTGTCCTGACTGCAATAATGCTCTTGCTAACCATTTTAACTGCTCGGATTCAGGCTGTCCTAAAAACTCAGACCTTAAAATTGAATCTTTAGGCACATTCAGAGGATCAGAGGGCAAAGATTGAACAAGCGCTTCCAACGAGCGACCCAGACTTTGATAGGATCCTGGACGTTTTTTTTCCAGTTGTGGAAGCCACTTTGTGCGTAGCCAATTTCGAAGGTAACGATCGTCCAAATTTGACGGATCTGTCATAGGAATAGATTTTAGTTTGTTAAGATACACTAAGATTTCAGAACGAGAAATTGCCAGCAAAGGACGAAAAAAAGGTGGCCTGAAAACTTCGATGGCGGAAAGCCCCTGCGGCCCCGTGCCACGAATCAATCGCATTAATCTTGTTTCCACCACATCATTTTTTTGATGGCCCGTGGCAACAATAGACTCAGGATTTTTATTTTGCAGATCCATTAAAAACTGATACCGCTTTTCACGAAATTCAGCTTCAGATCTAAGCTCAGCCCCCTGCCACTTTTCAGTCAGGAATGGAACCTTCCTAGCCTCCGCAAAGATTTGACAGTAGCCCTGAGCAAGATCTCGGTCTTTGGAATCTCCGCCATGATGGAAATGTGCTAAGACGACTCTCTCGTTTCCGAGCACTCTAATAAGACTCTCAGCAAGAGCCAAAGAATCAGCACCGCCGGAAAAAGCCACAATCACAGATTTTTTTTCCAGGGAATATTTTTTTAGCAAATACCAAACATGATGATCTAATTTCCACCATGTTTTCTTCATCAAGAATTGGTTCCTACTGTTTTTACGTTGCAAAACTCTTGCAAGCCATACACCGAAAGCTCCC